>QEUZ01000233.1 GCA_003577355.1 Chloroflexota bacterium
CGCTTGCCTGACTTGGTCATACTCGATGTCATGCTCCCCGGACTGGATGGCTTCGAGGTCTGCCGCCGCATTCGGGCACGTTCCAATGTGCCGATCCTGATGTTAACCGCACGCGGCGATGAGGTCGATCGGGTGATTGGCCTCGAGATCGGTGCAGATGATTATTTGGTCAAGCCGTTCAGCTTGC
Source organism: Chloroflexota bacterium (assembly GCA_003577355.1). Taxonomy (GTDB): domain Bacteria; phylum Chloroflexota; class Chloroflexia; order Thermomicrobiales; family CFX8; genus CFX8. The sequence goes on from QEUZ01000233.1 coordinate 188, forward strand.
GCGAGCTGCTCGCGCGGGTACGGGCACTGCTGCGCCGGGCGACGGCAGCACCGGCGTCACGCACTGGTTCGTACCAGTCGGATGACCTGCGAGTGTCGGACGAGGAGCGGCGCGCCTGGAAGGGGGACCAGGAACTGGACTTGCGGCCGCGGGAACTGGCGTTACTCAGCTTTTTCATGCGGAACCGCTCGATTGCAGTCACCCGGCGCCAGATACTCGATGGCGCCTGGGGCGCCGAGTTTGCAGGGGACGAACGCACCGTTGATGTGCATGTGCGCGCATTGCGGGAGCTGATCGAAGACGATCCACACCGCCCAAAACGCATCGTAACCGTGCGAGGTGTGGGATATCGGTTCGAAGGATAGCGAAGAGGTGCGTGGTATCGTCGGGCAGTTCCTGGCTGGGCCGCTGTGTGTTGCAGTTGGAGTCATCGTCGGCCGCTGGATCGACCGTCCCGACGCCGGGCTGCTGGTTGGGTTGACCATTGGGCCGTGCGTATCCGTAGCGCTGGGACTGAGCGCACGAAGGCGATTGCGACGCATCAGCGCAGAGGCCGAGCTCGGGCGCGAGGGGCGAGAACCGCATGGGCACGATTTTGCGATGCGAGACGAAATCGACCGCGTCGCTTCAGATGTTTGGCGCTTGGCGAGCGAGTCATCGCGCCGCTTGTCGCGCGACCACGCACAGATCGAACAGCAGGGCTTCCTGATCGATCGGATGCGCGACGGGTTGATGCGCGTCGCGGCGGATGGCACCGTCCTGTTTGCAAACATCACCGCGGGTGCGATGTTCGGTGGTCGGAACCCGACGCAGCGTTCGTTTATCCGCGTCACGCGGGACCACGAACTCAACGAGGCGTTGTTGCGCTGCTTGAGGACTGGCAACGAGCAACACCTGACTTTGGAAATTCCTGGCGATCACCGCTTGATCAGTGCACACATTTCATTACTACGCACGCAGCGACCCGAGGCGCTCGTCGTGTTGCGCGATATCACCGAAGTCAGTCGTCTCCAACAACTGCGCCGCGACTTTGTCGCAAATGTCTCGCACGAGCTGCGGACACCGTTGTCGACGATCAAGATACTTACTGAAACGCTGTTGGAACTGCGGGATTCTGATGCCGAAATTCTGCCGTTCCTTGAAAAGATCGATGCCGAAGTAGATGCAATGGCGGCTCTCGTGCGCGATCTGCTCGACCTGGCGCGCCTGGAAGCGCCAGCAGTCGGGATTGCGCGCAAACCCGTTGAAGCGGGCGGGCTTATCCGCGATGTATCCGAGAGGATGGCGTCGCTCGCCGGGCGGCAACAGGTGACTCTGGAAACGCAGTGCCCTCCTGAACCGCTGATTGTGCAGGGAGATGAACGCAGGCTGCACCAGGCGCTGCTCAACCTCACGCGCAACGCGATTGACCACACACCCGCAGGCGGGCGCATAGTGGTATCGGCCAACGCAAGCGGAGATGAGGTTGTGCTGGCCGTTGAAGACTCTGGTTCAGGCATCGCGCCGGAGGACTTGCCCCGCGTTTGGGAGCGGTTCTTCAAGGCGGACCGAGCGCGTACCGAAGGTGGCACGGGTCTGGGGCTAGCGATTGTCAAGCATATTGCACAGGCTCATGGTGGCACAGTCGGCGCGAGCAGTGCCCTCGGCAAGGGTTCCCGATTCGAGATCCGGCTCCCGCGAGATTATCACTCGGTCATCGAGCGAGAACGCTCGCCGTGCCCGATGGTTGGTGAGTCGCCACCCTAAGAGCGCGAAGCTGCGAGATCTGCGGACTCAGCGATGACCGCCTCGATTTCCCTGGTGAGTGCAGCAAAGATCTCATCCTCGCGCACAGTCCGTACGATCTGTCCCTTGCGAAAAATGACGCCCTTGCCCTTGCCGGCTGCGACGCCCACATCGGCGTCGCGCGCTTCTCCTGGGCCGTTGACGACGCAACCCATGACGGCGACTTTGATTGGGGCCGAGACGTTTGCGAGATAGGCATCGACTTCGTTTGCAAGCTTGAACAGGTCGACTTCGACCCTGCCACAGGTTGGGCAGGCGACCATTGTGGCGCCCTTCTGACGCAACTCCAAGCTCTTGAGGATCTCATAGGCGACGAACACTTCTTCGACTGGGTCTGTCGTCAGCGACACGCGGATGGTGTCACCAATTCCAAGCGCCAGGAGGGTACCGAGGCCAACTGCCGAGCGCACGCTCCCGGCGCGGGGTGTCCCAGCCTCGGTGACACCGAGGTGCAACGGGTAGGTGTTGCGCGTCGCCATGCGCCGGTAAGCCTCTAGCATGACCGGCACCTCGAATGCCTTCAGCGAGATCTTGATATCGCGGAAGTCGAGATCTTCAAGAATCTTGATATGTCCGAGCGCTGTGCGCACCATATGTTCTGCGACGAGTTCGACTTGGGTTGCGTGTTGCTGCGCCATTTCATCGACGAACTCTTGTGACATCGGCGGTACCGAGCCGAAATTGACGCCGATGCGGATAGGCACACCACCCTCTTTGGCCTTAACGACCACCTCGCGCACGTCTTCGTGCTTCCGAATGTTGCCGGGGTTCAGTCGTAACCCATGGATGCCAGCGTCCAACGCTTTGAGCGCCAAGGTGTGCTCGAAGTGAATATCGGCGATGAGCGGTACTGGCGAATGCGGGACGATGTCCGGCAGAGCCGCTGCCGCCTTGCGATCCGGCACGGCAACCCGCACGATCTCGCAACCGGCGTCCGCGAGCTGATGGATCTGGTGCAGTGTTGCCTTCGGGTCGCGAGTATCGGCGGTTGTCATCGATTGGACGACGATCGGCGCGCCTCCGCCAATGCGGACGTCCCCAACGTATACGGGGCGGGTGAGTCGGCGTGGGGCAAGCAGTGTCACGAAAACCCTCCGGTCATTGGGTAGACGCGGGCCAGATCACTCAAGGAGCGAATTCCCGCTGATGATTCGATCGATGTCAACAAACGCGACGACAAACATCAAGGCCAGCAGGACAACAAGCCCAACGAAATGGACCATGCCCTCCTTCTCCGGTGCGACTTTCTTGCCGCGGCGGAGCACTTCCAGGATCACAAAGACGAGTCTGCCGCCATCGAGCGCTGGTAACGGCAGGAGGTTGAGGATTGCCAGGTTCAACGAGAGGAAGAACCCGATGTTGACGAGCGTGACCCACAGCGGCATGGAACTCTGCCGGATGACCTCCGAGGTCAGTTGCCCCATGCCGATCGGGCCGGCAACGTCGCTCAGCGGGGTTTCGCCAGTGATCAGGCTCTTGAGCCCACTGAACATCATGCCCATGGCACTGAAAAACTGGCGGACTGTCTCGGCCGGCACTTGGTACCATGCCACTCTCCAGAACTTCACATCCTGGACAAGGTCAGCCGCGAGCGGCTCGGTGTCTTCCGGTAGGTTGGTTGGTACTGCGACCTCCAGGGTGAGAGCCTGGCCTGCCCGCAGGATGCCCAGCGAAATCGTTTGCCCAGCGGCTTCACGGACTGGAATGGAGTAGCTCAGGTAGTCGGTAACCTGGTTGCCGTTGACGCTGGTAATGATGTCGCCTGCCTGTATTCCGGCAGCAGCAGCAACGCTGTCGGGGGGGACAGCGTCAACCCGCAGCGTTGCGATGGGCGAATCGCCCAGACGGATGCCGGTGCGGCCTTGATCGACCGGCGGGTTGACCCGCGGGGTGACGGTCGTTGTGAGAAGCTGGCCGGCGCGCTCGATTACGACAGGGAACGTTTGACCCTCGTAGCGTTCTGAGAGATCGCGTACCTCGCGTGCGCTGTTCACTTCGTGGCCGTTATAGGTCACGAAGCGATCGCCCGGCTGCCACCCCGCAGCAGCGGCGGGGGAACCCGGCAGCACTTCCGAGATGTAGGTGTTGAGTCGAGGTTCACCTTGGAACATCACAAGGGCCGCGACCAGCAGCACAGCTGTAATGAGGTTGAAGATGACTCCAGCAGTGATGAACAGTGCGCGTTGCCCAGCGGTCTTTGCATGCATGCTCTCAGGAGTCAGGTCTTTCCCATCTTCGCCCGCAACCTTGACGAAGCCGCCCATTGGGATGGCGTTGATCGACCAGATAGTGTCGCCTCGCTTGCGGCCCCAGACTCGCGGCGGGATACCGATGCCGAACTCCTCGACGCGGATGCCTGCACGGCGGGCTGCCCAATAGTGACCGAATTCGTGGATGAGGATCAGAATACCAAGGATGGGGACGATCAGAAGCGCATAGAGGATGGTCACATCGTGCTCTCTCAGTACGAGGCATTGCGATCGATCGAGCGACGAGATTGTCGGTCGCTAGCCCACGGCAAATGCTACTGAGTGCCAAGGGTAGCGTCAACGCGCCGCGTCACAGGCCGGCAACGGGTTCCAAATTCAATGTCGTTGCATGCACCCGACAGGCGGGCGGCAAGAATGGTTATGTTACAATGTCGCGGCTGTCGGAGCGGTGCCAGCCTGAATGAGACGCCTTGCGCGGGGGTCGTGCGGCGTTCGTGTCGTATTGTCACGTGGGGTAGGTTGGGTGGAAGGATTTAGTCCAGCATGATCGTCGGCATCCCAAAGGAGATCAAAGACAACGAAAACCGAGTGTCAACCACACCGGCCGGAGTGGCAGAGTATGTTGCGAGGGGCCACCAAGTCGTCGTTGAACGTTCAGCAGGGGTCGGCAGCGGGTTTTCTGACGCCGAATACGAGCTTGCTGGCGCAAAGCTTCTGGACTCGCATGCTGAGGTGTTCGCTGTTGCCGACATGATCGTCAAGGTGAAGGAACCGATCGCCCCCGAGTACGACCTGATGCGCGAAGATCAGTTGCTGTACACCTACCTTCACCTGGCTGCCGAAGAACAGTTGACCCGCGTGCTGATGGAGCGGCGCGTCGCGGCGATCGCCTACGAGACTGTCGAGCTGGAAAACCACTCCCTTCCGCTCCTGACGCCGATGAGCGAAGTCGCGGGCCGGATGTCGGTGCAGGTTGGCGCGCACTATTTGGAGAAGGTACACGGTGGCCGTGGCCTGTTAATGGGTGGTGTGCCTGGGGTCCCGCCGGCGGATGTTGTCATCATCGGTGGCGGTGTCGTCGGCATCAATGCGGCCCAGATGGCGCTCGGAATGGGCGCGAACGTGACCATCGTCGACCTCTCCATCGACCGGCTTCGCTACCTCGACCACGTCCTGCACGGCCGGATCAACACGTTGGCCTCGAACCAGCAGAATATCGCCAACGCGGTGCAAGCGTGCGACTTGTTGGTGGGTGGTGTGCTGATCCCGGGCGCAAAGGCGCCGAAGCTTGTAACCGAACAAATGGTTTCGACGATGCGACCCGGGTCAGTGATCGTTGATGTGGCAATCGACCAGGGGGGGTGCGTCGAGACATGCCGCCCGACAAGCCACAGCGCGCCGACCTTCCTGGTGCACGACGTGATCCATTATTGCGTCACAAACATGCCTGGCGCCGTGCCGCGCACAAGCACCATTGCATTGTCAAACGTCACATTGCCCTATGGCCTGGCATTGGCAGCACGCGGCATCGACGCGGTGCGTCACGACCCGGCGTTGGCCAAGGGAGTGAACGTCTACAAAGGCACGATTACGTACTTGGCGGTTGCTGAGGCGTTCGGTTTGGAACATGCCTACGCGCCTCTGGACAAGCTGCTGTAGATCCAGCAGTGGACGGTTCTGGAGCCGTCGCAGCTCCAACGCCGTTCGCTTGCATGCGCACCCTGCGGGAGGGACGGGCAATGAAAGATAGCGTCGAGCGTTTTTTGAGCGCTCTGCAGGCAGAGAAGGGTTTCTCGGCCAACACCGTCTCGGCATACCGCAACGACCTCAACCAGTTTGTCGGGTTTCTGACGAACGACCTTGGCGTGTCGAGTTGGTCAGAGATCATGGATAGTCATCTGACGTCGTACATGCTGGCACTGCGGGAGCGCGAGTACGCGACGTCAACCGTGGCCCGAAAGACTGCGGCGATCAAGTCGTTCTTTGCATACATGGTTGACTCAGGCTCGCTGCGCGCCGACCCATCCGAGCAAGTTGCATCGCCGCGTGTGGAGAAGTACACGCCGAAAGCGATGTCCGAGCAGGAGATCGCCGCATTGCTCGCCGCGCCGGGCAAGCGCATTGGTTCTGCCGATGCTGAGCGCGATGAAGCGATGCTCTGGGTGCTGTATTCGACGGGGATGCGAGTGTCCGAGCTCGTCGGCCTCGACCTCGACGATGTTGACCTCGAAACGGGGACGATCCGCTGCACTGGCAAGCAAGGCCGCACGCGGACTGTCCCATTGGACGAACGCGCCCGCAATGCATTGAGCGCCTATCTTCAGAACGGGCGCACAGCCATCCTGCGTGATTCAGACGATCAAGCACTGTTCCTCAATCATCGTGGGAACCGGCTGACGCGCCAAGGGTTCTGGCTCATTCTGAAAAAGTATGCCGACGAAGCCGGCGTTGGCGAGGTGACGCCTCACACGTTGCGGCATTCGTTCGCGACGCACCAGTTGACGCAAGGTCGCGACTTGAGCGACGTGCAGCGCATCCTTGGGCACGTTAGTATCGCAACGACTCAGGTGTATCAGCGCGTCGCAAGCGAAATGGGGAACGGACAGGGTACCGGCGGGGACGGCGCCGATGGCGTTGTCCCCCGCTTCCCGGAACTTGCTGAGGCGGTGTCCGAGAGCCGTTGACACACGCAGTACAGCGTTCCGGCGGGCGAGACAGGCGTCTCGCCCGTTTCGTTGTTGGTGGCGATGCGCGCGAACTGATGGGACAGAAGCATGGACTCCGAACCGGTTTCAGAGCTGCATGTCAGTATGGACACTCTAGCGTCGCTTGCGAAGCGCC
>QEUZ01000234.1 GCA_003577355.1 Chloroflexota bacterium
GCGGCCGACCCGAAGCGCTCGACCAGTTTGCCGAGCCGTGCCGAACCGATCCCCTTGATGCGTTGAAACGCGATCCAGTATTGCAGTTCCCCGTTGCTCGGCGTTTCCACGCTCCTCCGCCCTTCAAGCGCGTTATACGAAGGTTGCGTTGCGTGCGTCAATGCAAAACGGCGACGAGGGAGGGGTATGCTAGAATGCCGCCGCGCCAACCGGATCGACGGTCGTGCCGGTCGACAGCCCATCTGCGGTGCGCTTGCCTGTGTTGGAGTCTGAAGGAGTCTGCGGTGAAGATCACGCTACTACCGTATGCATACTTCCAGGGAGCGTTCGTCCCCTCGGACGAAGCCAAGATCAGCATCGCGACACATTCGGTCCAGTACGGCACTGGTGCGTTTGGCGGTATCCGCGGCTACCTCGACCGCAGTGGTGAGACGATCAACATCTTCCGCTTGCGCGACCACACAAAGCGCCTGATGAACAGCGCCAGGCTGCTGCGTTGCAACCTGCCGGTCGATGCCGCCGGCTTTGCGAAGGTGATTGAAGAGCTGATCGAGCGCAACAACCCGAAGTCAAACGTGTATATCCGACCGTACATCTACAAGTCAGGCATCGAGCTCTCACCACACCTGAAGGGCATCGACGACGATTTCGCAGTCTACGCAATCCCATTCGGCGACTACTTTCAGATGGAGACTCCGCTGCGCCTGATGGTCAGCTCGTGGATGCGCATCGAAGACAACATTATCCCCAGCCGCGGCAAGATCAGCGGTGGGTACATCAATTCCAGCTTTGCGAAGGACCAAGCCGAAGAAGCCGGGTACGATGATGCGATTATGTTGAACCGCGCAGGAAAAGTGGCTGAAGCCAGTGGCGCGAACCTTTTCATTGTGCGCGACGGGACGTTGATAACTACCCCGGTTACCAGCGATATCCTGGAGGGCATCACGCGTCGGTCGGTCATCATGTTTGCCCGTGATGCTGGAGTACCGGTTGAAGAACGCGAGATCGACCGCTCCGAACTGTACGTTGCGGACGAAGCCTTCCTCTGCGGTACAGGTGCACAGGTTGCAGTTGTCGGTTCGATCGATGGGCGCCCGGTCGGGAGCGGGGAGCGTGGACCGGTGACGGCGAAGATTCAGGATATCTTCTTCAGTCTGGTGCGCGGCGAACGATCGGATTCGACCTACAACGACCTGTTGACGCGGGTGCCCATTCGCCCGTAGATTGCTCGTGGGCAGCCAACGCACCGCTGAACCGGGAAAATCGGTGCAGTTCACGACGATTTGACCGGATTTTTCGGAGCGTGCTATACTGCCTTCGACGCCACGACAGGTCATGCATTGGAAATCGACCGATACTACGCACACCAGCACGGGCTTCCGGCATGTAGGCCGGTAGCCGTGTTATGGGATGGGTGATGCGCAACGGCCGGAGCAATGCACAGACATATCGTGTCGACGCGAGAATGCCGTATCCACAGGGGGGAGAGGCGAAGGAGCCGCGATGGAACCGCTACTTGAGGTGAAGAACCTGCGGACGCAGTTCTTCACGCAGGACGGGGTAGTCAGGGCAGTCGACGACGTCTCGTTCGACATCATGCCGGGTGAAACACTCGGCATCGTGGGCGAGTCCGGCTGCGGTAAGAGCATCACCGCGATGTCGATCATGCGCCTGATTCCTTCTCCGCCAGGCAAGATCGTGAGCGGCACGATCAACTTCCAAGGCGAAGATATCCTCACGATGAGCGATGAGGAGATCAGGTCGATCCGTGGGAACAAGATCGCCATGATCTTCCAGGACCCGATGACATCGCTCAACCCGGTGCTCTCGATCAACCGACAGATCAGCGAGACGCTCGAGCTCCACATGGGGATGAGCAAGAGCCAGTCGCGCCAGCGCGCAATCGAGCTGCTGCGCATGGTGGGTATCCCGAATGCGGAGGAGCGCGTCGACCAGTACCCACACCAGTTCTCCGGTGGTATGCGCCAGCGCGTGATGATCGCGATGGCGTTGTCGTGCAACCCAAGCCTGCTGATCGCCGACGAGCCGACAACCGCTCTCGACGTGACGATCCAGGCGCAGATCCTTGACCTGATGCGCAACCTGCAAACCGAGCACAACACCGCATTGATGCTGATCACTCACGACCTCGGTGTAGTGGCCGGGATGACCGACCGGATCAATGTGATGTACGCGGGGCACGTGGTCGAAACGGCTTCGACCGAGGAGCTGTTCGCCAACCCACGGCACCCATATACCGTTGGTCTGCTGAACTCGATTCCGAGACTCGACGCCCAACGCAAGGCAAAGCTGGACCCGATCCGCGGGCTTCCACCCGACCTCATCGACCTACCGGACATGTGCCCGTTCCTGCCACGCTGCGACTACGCGCGCGACAAGTGCGAGCAGCAGAACCCCCCGTTGATGGATGTTGGGGCGGCGCATCGATCCGCCTGCTGGTTCTGGGAGGAAGTGAGCAAGGAAGGGCCGAGGGTGAAGGCATGACGGCGTCGACGGCAGCCAATACGTCGTCCAACGGGGCGGCGGGCGAGGACATTATCCTCGATGTCAAGAACCTGGTCATGCACTTTCCCTTGACCCAGGGCATTATCTTCCAGCGCAGGGTCGGGGCTGTGCAGGCTGTGGACGATATCTCGTTCGCGGTGCGACGCGGTGAGACGCTCGGCCTGGTGGGTGAGTCTGGTTGTGGCAAGAGCACGACCGGGCGGGCAATTCTCCAGCTCTATAAGCCGACATCCGGCGAGGTCGTCTTCAATGGACGCGACCTGACCAAGATCGACGGCGGCGAAATGCGTAAGATGCGTCGCCACTTGCAGATGATCTTCCAGGACCCATATGCGTCGTTGAACCCGCGCATGACGGTTGGTTCGATCATCAGCGAGCCGATGCAGATCCACAACCTCGTCCCGCGTGACCAGCGCACCAGGCGCGTGCAAGAGCTGCTTGAAACAGTCGGTCTCAACCCATACTTCGCAAACCGCTACCCGCACGAGTTCTCCGGTGGACAGCGCCAGCGTATCGGCGTCGCACGGGCGTTGGCGGCGAACCCGGACTTTATCGTCGCCGATGAGCCGGTTTCGGCGCTCGACGTCTCCATCCAGGCGCAGATCATCAACCTGCTGGAAGACCTGCAGGAGCAGTTCAACCTGACCTACCTGTTCATCGCGCACGACCTTTCCGTAGTGCGGCACATCTCGGACCGCATCGCTGTGATGTACCTGGGTAAACTGGTCGAGTTGGCAGACCGCGATGCGCTGTACGAGGACCCGTTGCACCCGTACACCAAGGCATTGCTTTCGGCGGTGCCGATTCCTGACCCGGTTGTTGAGAAGCGTCGCGAGCGCATCATCCTCACCGGCGACGTGCCAAGCCCGATCAACCCGCCTTCTGGGTGCCACTTCCACACGCGCTGCCCGTATGCGATGCCGGTTTGCCGTGAGTTGGAGCCGCTGTTTGCCGATCAGGGTGGCGGCCATTTCGTCGCCTGTCACCTGTACCCAGGTTCCGGGGCGGACCGCGCAGCGACGAACGCCTAACGCTCGTACCCAACGTGAAGACACAGCGCCACGGGTACCACCGTGGCGCTTTCCGTTGTCGGTGATGTTTACTCACTGGGGAGTGCAACGTTTGTTGGTGATTGCGAGCGATCGTGTTCAACCGCGCCGACCTGACGGCTGAAGTTGTCTTGGCGACGATGATCGCCCTGATCGTTTCTACGACCATCCATGAGTTTTGCCATGCTTGGGCGGCGTACAAGCTTGGGGACCCAACCGCAGCGCGGTTGGGCCGCATCACACTGAACCCGATCGCACATTTCGACCCGCTTGGGTTCATCGGCATGATGATGCTTGCAGCAGGCTTTCTGGCGATCGGCTGGGGAAAACCGGTGCCGGTCAACCCGAACTTGCTGCGCGGTCACCGTAAGGGCATGGCGATAACCGCTGCTGCTGGCCCGCTCTCCAACGTCATTATCGCGACGGCGCTCGTCATTCCGTTGCGCTTTGGCAACGTGGAGCTCACCGGATTCGCGGACACACTCGTATCGCGGTTCATCTTCGTGAATCTGTTGCTCGCCTCATTCAACCTGATCCCAATTCCCCCGTTGGACGGGAGCAAGATCCTCACCGGTATCCTGCCGAACTTCTGGTACCAATATCTCGCTCCCATGGAGCGCTACGGTTTTGTGATTATCCTGATCCTCATCGTGATGGGTGGCAGCACCCTGCAACAGATGTACAGCCCCGTCTTCAGTTTGCTGTCTGATGTCATCGTCGGGGGCACGCCATTGTGAGCGTGCGTCTTCCAACGGCGGTACCAGTGCTCCAGCGAGCACACCAGTTCCACAGCGCGCTATTGACGCGCCAGGACTCGGCTGTGGATGCCCGCTTGCGCCAGTTGCTGGGCGACGAGGCACAGTGGGAGCTGCTCGCGCGCCTGGCCCCCTACGATCGCGCACATCACTTGGCGGTGTACAACCGGCTCGTCGAGCAAGGCCATAGCGCTCCCGATCTATTGCGGGCTGCGCTCTTGCACGATATTGGGAAAGCCGACGCTCGCAGCCGTGTTCGGCTGCTCCATCGTGTTGCTATCGTCGTGCTGCGCAGTGTGTGCCCAGGCGCTCTCAGGCGCATCAACCGTGACACCATGCCGGGATTGTTCCATGGGCTGTACCTCGCCCAGCATCATGCGCGACTCGGGTCAGCATTGGCGCAATCGGTGGGATGTACAGCTCGGACCTGTGCGCTGATTGCGCTGCATGAACGGCGCGACGATGTGGGTGATGCGGAGCTCTCCGCGTTGATCGCTGCGGACGAAAGACCGCTGCGATGACTCTCCCGCTCGTCGCTGACTACCAATTGCACCTGCCAAGCTTTGAAGGCCCGTTGGATGTCCTGCTACAGTTGATCGAGCGCAACCGCATGGAGATCAGCGATGTTTCACTGGTTTCGATAACCGCAGGCTTTATTGATCACATCAATGCGATGGTGGACCCAGAACCGGCGTTACTGGCGAGCTTTGTTGCGGTCGCGTCGCGCCTGCTTGTGCTGAAGTCACGCGCGTTGCTACCTCGGAGGACTGTCGAAGACCCTGAGGATGAACCGGATGACCTGGCAGCGCAATTGCGTGAGTACCAGCGGATCAAGACGGCAGCCGCATTGTTGCGGGAGCGGGAGCACGCTGGGTTGCGGTCGCACGTGCGGCCGCCCGGCGCGCAACCGGAGCCGGCGTCAATCGTGCTCAGCCTGCCGCCGGTTTCACACCTGAGGCGCTCATTGCTACGAGCGGCCGCCCGTATGCGGGTCGAACCGGAGCTCCGCCAGTTGCGCCTCCAGATTACGATCGAGCAAATGATCGGCCGGATCCGCCATGAAGTCGCTCGATACCGGCTGGTCGGCTTTCGTGCGATTGTCGCAGCGGCGCCTCGCGAAGAACTGGTTGCTGGCTTCGTTGCGCTGTTGGCAATGTGGCGGCGTGGCGAGGTGCGTGTCGAGCAGAGCGAACACTTTGCCGAGATCTGGATACAGCAGCGAGCGGTTGACGGGCCGGTGGCATGACTGAACGCGCGCAATCTGCGCTGCAGTTCGAGGTAGCTGCAAGCGATGATGCGCAGATTTCCGCTGCGCTTGAAGCGCTGCTCTTCGTGTCGCCAGACGGTGAAACTGTGCAGCGCCTTGCGACGGCGCTGGAAGTAGCTCCAGCAACGATACGCGAAGGGTTGCGATGCCTCGAAGCAGCACTCCGGAGTTCTCGTCGTGGCTTGCGCGTTCAACAGTCGGGTGAACGGTACCAGCTCGTTAGCGCCGCTGAGTACGGACCGGCCGTCGCACGCCTCCTTGGTTTAGAGCGCAGTATACGGCTCTCAGCTGCGGCACTTGAGACGCTAGCACTGATTGCGTATCGGCAGCCGGTGACTCGAGGAGAGATTGAAGCCGTGCGAGGGGTTGATTCCGCCAGCGTCATCGCCACGCTCCTGGCGCGGGAGCTTATTGCACCAATCGGCAAGCGCATGACGCCTGGTAGCCCTACCGAATATGGCACAACCGCTCAGTTTCTCCAGGCGTTTGGCCTCACAACGCTGGAGGAACTCCCAACGCTTGGAGACCTAGAGATATCGGCAGCGACGGCAGAACGAGCACGGGATGGAATAGATCAATAGTGTTCGAACCACCATCCACCGTCGGGCCAAGGCAGCTCGGATCGTTAGAGTAGCGCGCTTTAGAAAAGCACGATCACACTACTGGTCACTCGTCACTGGTCACTGGTCACTCCACTAGCGCAGCGCTGCCGACAGTTCGCGCACCCGAGCGACCGTTTCAGCAATCGCGTCTATCGTCCGGTCGATTTCCTCAATGGTATTGTGGATCCCAACGGTCAGACGAATCGAACCACCTGCCGCCTCAGGAGAAAGACCAAGCGCAAGCAGGACGTGCGACGGCTCGGTTGACCCCGTTGAGCAAGCAGAGCCGCTGCTCGCTTCTATGCCAAGCATGTCGAGCGCGAGCAAGATCGTTTCGCCAGTCACCCCCTCGAACGAGATGTTGACGTTGTTCGGAAGGCGCTCGTTGCGGTGACCGTTCAGGTTGGCGTGCGGTGTGCGTTCCAGAATCCCTTCGATCAGCCGCTCGCGTAGTGCGAGTGCATGGGCATTGCGCGCGTCACGTTCCTCATCAGCGAACTGCAACGCCGCGGCCATTCCGACAATGCCCGCAACGTTCTCTGTGCCGCCTCGCCGGGTGTTCTCCTGACCTCCGCCGTGTTGTTGCCAGGCGAGCTCCACCCCTCGTTTGACAAACAGCAGCCCGGCCCCCTTGGGACCATAGAACTTGTGCGCGGTGAGCGTGAGGAGATCCACACCGAGGTCCTCAGTATCGATGGGAATTGTCCCCGCTGCCTGGACGGCGTCGGTATGGAAGAGGGCGCGCGTGTTCGCATGCACGAGTTCGGCAATGGCGCGTATCGGCTGAACCGTGCCGA
>QEUZ01000235.1 GCA_003577355.1 Chloroflexota bacterium
GCAAAGCGCGCCGGGCTGCCCCGGCTCGGTGACCCGCGCAACTCCGCCAAGTACATTTCGTTTTTCGCTGGATTCCCAGACCCAAGCAGTCTGCCGAAAGCCGATGTGATCGAGGCCACGCGCGTCGCCCTCGAACGCGACGGTGAGTGGGCGCTGCAATACGGAGCAGGCCAAGGATATTCGGGCCTGATCAACGAGCTGATCAAGAAGCTCGCCCGTGACCAGAAGATCGAGGCAACTCCGGAGAATATCCTCATCACTAACGGCGCCGCACAGGCAGTGACGTTGATTCTCGACATGCTGATCGAGCCAGGCGACGTGGCCTTGAGCGAGGCACCGACCTGGAGCGGCGTCGTCCACGGCCTACGTGCCGCTGGGGCCGAAGTCCGCTCCATTCCGGTCGGGCCAGAAGGCACCGATGTCGACGCGCTGGAAGCGGAGCTGAACCGCCTGAAGGCGGAAGGCAAACGCGCCAAGCTGTTCTACATGATCCCCAATTTCCAGAACCCGACCGGGGTCACAACGACGCTGGAACGCCGCAAGCGCATTATCGAACTGATCCAAGAGCACCAAGTCCCGTTAATCGAAGACGATGCGTATTTCGATCTGCGTTTCGCCGGGGAGCGCCTGCCGACCCTCTACTCAATGGACACTGAGGGTTTGGTCATGTACTTGGGGACGTTCTCCAAGATCCTCGCAGCGGGTGTGCGCCTTGGCTGGGCCGTTGCCCATCCTCGGGTCATCCAGCAACTGACTGGTCTCAAGTTCGAAGGCGGCACCAGCCCCTTCGCTGGTCACGTCGCTGCCGAGTTCTGTGCCTCCGGTACGCTGGTCGAACACATTGAGGAGCTGCGCAAGCTCTACCTCCTGCGGCGCGACGCGATGCTCGCGGCGCTTGAGGCAGGGATGCCGGAAGGCGCGAGCTGGACAACCCCGGATGGTGGTTTCTTTATCTGGCTCAGCTTGCCGACCGGAAGCAGTGTGAAGGAGCTGCTGCCGAAGGCTCGCGAGCGGGGCATCGAGTTCCTCTCTGGCTCGGCGTGCTACTTCCACGGCGAGGGTGACGACAAGATCCGCCTCTCCTACTCCTTCGCCGATGAAGCGCACATCAAGCAGGGGATCGCGATCCTCTGCGACCTGGTGAAGGAGCAGCTCGCGGCCGGGGCAGACGCTTAGGTTTCAAACCGCGTTTCCGGGCGGAACACCGCCCAGAGCGTGGCCCCAAAGTCGAACGCAAGGAGCGCGCCGCCCTGGATGATCACTCCGACGCCAGAGCCGCGCGCTCCGTCACTCTTGCCCCTGATCGCCAACACTGTCCCGGCGGCGACATACACGGCGCCCAAGCCCGTTTTCAACGCGAGCGCGTGCTCGAACCGGCGGGCCTCCGCCTGAATTGCTAGCGCACCCAGCTCCCCCGAGCGAGCAGCAATCGCATTGCGTCGTGCCGTGCATTGCCAGCCAAGCGCAAAACCGGCGCTGATCAGCCCCCATAGCGCCGACTGCAGCCCAATACCGCGCCGAAACCCATCAGTGGTAACCGCCAGCCCGGTCCCGGCGATGACACTCCCGATACCCCAGGCCAGCAATGGGTCGAGCATGCGGTCCTGCCGGACGAAAAACGCGTCACGGCTGTCGGTGCGGCCGACGCGCCCAACCGCCTCAGTGTCGTCGTTCGCACGCATCCGCGTCGGGAAGACGCGCAATATCTCTCGCCTGTTGGGCAACCGCACGTCGCCGTTCTCCTTGCGCTGTGAACATCCAACTCATCTGCCTGGAGCATAGTATCATCGCCCAATGGCCATGCTCATTCGTTTTTGGGGACGCTTGGCAATTTCCGCCACAGAGCATACCGAAGGGTCACCAAGATCCATGCCGACTTCCGACTGGCGCCAGGATATCGTCGACGGGCTGAAGGCCAATAACATCTGCACCATTGCCCATGTGTCGGACCGCGTGCTGGCGCCCATCGTGCGTCTGGTTGAGGCGGACTCGTTCTTTCGCGTTATCACGCTCACCCGTGAAGAGGAAGGGGTCGGCATCCTCACAGGCGCCTACCTCGGCGGGCGTCGTGGCGCGCTGCTGTTGCAAAGCTCCGGTTTTGGGAACATTCTCAACGCACTCGGATCGTTGGCGATCCCCTACCAGGTCCCCTTCGTCCTTTTGTTAAGCCCGCGGGGCGGGTTCGCCGAGCACAACGTCGTGCAGCTCGCGCTTGGGAAGGCGGTACCGAGCATTTCCGAGGCGCTGGGGATACAAATGTTCGAGATGACGACGCCAGAGGACGTGCCGGTAGTGATCGACAAGGGCACGAAACTTGCCTACGTCACCCGACGTCCCGTCATCCTGAGCATCTCGACACGCCTGTCAGGAGGAGCTGCCAACCGATGAGCACGTTCTTCCCGCGCATGAACCGCCTGGAACTGACCCGCGCAATCATGGGGGTCATCGACGACGACGTCCTGCTCGTTGCCGGCATCGGCAACGCTGGCTTCGACCTGTTCACTGCCGGGGACCGACCGGGGAACTTTTACATGCTCGGCAGCATGGGCATGGCCATTCCGATCGCGCTCGGACTTGCCCTCGCGCAACCAGAACGCACCGTGCTGGTGATGGAAGGCGAGGGCTCTGTCCTGATGAACATGGGTGGCCTGGCGACAGTCGGGCGCGAAGCCCCGCCGAACCTGACGATCGTCATCTGGGACAACGCTCAGTGGCAGCTCACCGGTGGCCAGCCTCTGGCGACCGAGTCGACCTGCGACTTGGCCGCCGTTGCCAGCGCCTGTGGGATCAGTGAGACGACGACTCCAGCGGATGCGCCGGCGTTTACCAGCACCGTGCGTCGCGCGATCGACTCCCCGGGTCCGCACGTGATCCTTGCCAAGATCGACGCCTCGCCAGCGGCTGGCCGCCACCACGACGACCCAGTCTTCCTCAAGCATCGCTTCATGCAGGCCGTTGGCATTGTTCCAGATTGAACCGCTGCCTTGCGCCAACCAAACGATCCATCGGAAGCAGCCCCCAAACGGAAGGGGCGCCGTGCGTGAGCCTGCACTACTGGCTCGACGCACACTGCGCGCCCCCGGCCAACGTTCCCGATCTCCCCCGGTGGTCGTTCGCTATATTCCCAGTTCTCCTTGGCGCGGGGCGTCGCTACCCCAGTCCATCGCAGCG
Source organism: Chloroflexota bacterium (assembly GCA_003577355.1). Classification (GTDB taxonomy): domain Bacteria; phylum Chloroflexota; class Chloroflexia; order Thermomicrobiales; family CFX8; genus CFX8. The sequence continues at coordinate 3,172 of QEUZ01000235.1, forward strand.
CCACCGAGCGCGTCGATCATCATGCGCGCATTCGTTACGGCGGGCTGTAGAGATAGTTGAACCGTTCGCCAGTCGTCTCTACACGCTTGTACCAGGTTGCCTTGTTCCTGCCGTGCATCCGCAGATAGGCGAGTCGCTTGTTCGTAACAGCCGGGACCTTTTGTGCAGTGCCGGTCCCAACTTGTGGAGCATCGACCGTGACATACGACACCCCGAGCTCTTCCAGAAACGCGAAGGTATCTTGGCGTTGTTCCGGCGTCAACCAACTGGTATTGCGGAACTCGACAACAAGTGGGTCGTCGGCCATGTACTCGACACATTCAGCGATGCGCTGTTTGTTCTCTTCGCTGGCAAAGAACCAGGGTGGGAACCCAAACAACACAGCTGCCAGCTTACCGGCATCACGAAATGGTTGATACGACGCGCGAAACTGTTCGAAGACTTCCCGGGTTGGCGGGTGGTCACGCACGTGCCCAGTAAGCTGGCCCAAGGCCTTCACCGTGAACTGGAAGTCCGGCGGCGTCTTTTCCGCCCACAAGGCGTAGTTGCGCGCCGGCATGATGTGATAGTAGCTGGCATTCACCTCGACGACCGGAAAGAACCGGCTGTAGTAGGCGATGCGATCGCCAGGCTTCAGCCCCTTGGGGTAGAAGTCAAGGTGGTCTGCCCACGCCGCTGTCCCGACACGGATCTGCCCGAGCCGATCGGTCACGGCTCCTCCGGTTCGAGTACGTCAGGTTCGTCGTCGCCATTACCCGTAGCAGAGACGAACGCGCCGCGTGCCGGCGTCACTTCTCTCCAGGCATCGTCCATACCTTCGTCGGTCACGCCGTAGAAGATATGCAGCGTCCCGTTGCGCTGGTAGACCAGGTTGTAACGCACGTCACCGCCACGCGGCTTGTACGACTTCCAGTAGCCACGCTCGCCGATCCAGCGCACTTGCGCTGGATCGCACGGATGCGACTCCTTCTGGGTAATCGCATAACGCCAAAGACGGCGCGCGGAATCCCGTGTCACGTTATGCACGACCTTAAGGTTCCGCAGGTCGCGCATTGCATGGTAGGTGACGCCGCCCCGCTCAACGGAAGCGACAATCTCAACACCCGTCCGCGGATATGGCACACCCGGTTCCGGTACATCAGCCGCTGGTTCGGTGGTCGTCACCACTGTCGCTTCCGGCTCCGGGAACGGCGTGACTTCAGCCACTGGCGCACTGACGACCACAGCCGGTTCGTTGCGCCGCCGTCCCCGCGCCCGCCGTTCGCGTGGCGGCGACGGAGGCTCGGACACTTCTTGAACGTCGTCAACGGTCGTATGGGCAGTCACGAGTTCCTGACGAGCATCGGCCTGCTCGACAAGGCCAGCGCGCACCAGCTGCACGATTTCATCGCGCAGTGCTGCTGCAGTCTCGCCTTCCTGCCGAATGTAGATGGCGCCCGGGGCGACAACGTAGGGCTTTTCCCGGCCAGCCGGGACAGTGATCACGATCACCTGCTTGCCGTCCGTCCGATGCACATCGATGGAGGTTTGCACCGGAGGATTGATATGTCGCTCGATATCTTCGGCGATCACCCGCGCCTGGTCTGCGGCATCTGGCACACCAAGGACCGGCTCCTTCGGCGATGCGCTCAGACCGACGAAGATCGTGCCGCCGTTCGCGTTCGAGAATGCCGCAACATCACGCACGATCGGGCTGAGTCGTCCCCGTCGGACCGGAGGGCGCTCGTGAAACGTCTGGACGATCGTCTCTCCCTCAGTGCGCGCCGAGCGGACAAAGTCGTATGGGTCCTGCGACGGGCGGTACGGCCGCACACGGTTGAACGCCTCCGAGCGGAACAGCTCCGCCAGCGCCGCGAACGACACTTCTGGTATCGCTACTTCGGTCATCCGGTCACACACGCCGAGATTCGATTCACGGTTTGGGTCGCGGTTCAGCCGGTGCGCGTCCGACCCCTGGATCACGTGCATGCGGCGTGGGTACTCTGGCTTCGAGCCGTTGAAAAAGCGCGCCGTGCTGCGCCTGCTCGTGCTCTCCAGGTCGGTCGCTTCGATTGCGTCAATATATGGACTCTGGGTGAACGCGATCTTCGTCTGGCCGCCAAACGGCAGGTTCTGCATGGCGACACCGTGCGTCGAGTTGACATGTGCAGGGATCACCAACGCGCCTGCGTTGTGCATGATCTCGTACGCATTCAGCACGTCAGTTGTCGCGCCAACTTCGCCGCTGCCCTGGTCAAGCTTACCTTCCGGGACATTCAGCTCCAGCAAGAGGTGCTCGAGCATCCGAATCGGCGTGCCTTCGGGGAAAATGGCGAGGATATGGAACCCGAACGTTGCGGTGAACTCAAAACCCGGCAAAACACGTATCTTCGCGAGCAGCCGGCGATACTCTTCCAACCGGCGAAGCTCTGCCGGGGTTATGCGTTCAAGCGCTTCGAGGAGCTCCAGGTCTTCAATTTCCCGCCAGAGGTTCGCATAGCCACGGACCGAATTGTGGTCGGTGAAGGCGATAAGATCCGCTCCGCGCGCCTCTGCCTTGCGGAGAATATCCAGGAACGCAATGCCGGGTTCCTGGTAGTCCGCCGAAGCCGGCGTATGAATATGCAGATCAATGCGCCGCCACACCATGTCGCGCTGGTCGCGCTGGCTGCGTTCACTCGGGCGGGAGCGTCTGCTCCTGCTCAATGGATGTGTCGATCCTCCTCAATCTGGTTCGGTGGCGGGTTGTTCAGCATGCATGTCATACGGAACATCACAGCCCGCCACAATCCACCAAGTGTACCAATCAGGCTCATGCTACCCGCAGTCGATGCAATGTTAGGATCGGGTCGCCCGTGCTGAAGTGTTAGACTCGAAGAAAGCCGGGGGCGACTTCCGATGGGCCCGTGAGGCCGGCGAAGGGCTGGTATTCAGTCGATGTCCCTTTTTCTTGCTCTCGATTTCTTACTCATCGTCCTGATCTGCATGTTCGCGCCGATCGGGTTTTGGCGCGGGCCGGTCAAGGAACTGTTCGTCCTGCTTGGCATCTTGTTCGGAGTTATCTTGAGCGACTACTGGGCACGACCGTGGGGGGGCGATCTCTCCGACGTGACCAGCCTGAACCCTGACGCCGGAGCCTTCGTCGTCGCGATGATCTTCTTGATCTCCGCGACGTTCGTTATCGGTTACGGGATTGGTGCGGCCCTGGCTCCGGCTGACATGTTGCCGGAGACACGCGGGTTAGGGGCGGTGATCGCCGCGTTCAACGGCATGCTGCTTCTCTCGTTCTCGTTGCAGTTCGTGCGCTTGTTCCTGCTCTCGGACGCCAACGAGGAGTCGCTGCAAGACTCCTTCGTTGCCAGCTTCCTGCTCAACGACATCGGCTGGGTGCTGATGGTCGCAGCGATCCTCGCTGTCCCGCTGATCCTGTACTTGCTCCTCTCCGGCCGGCGCGCCTACGAGCCGTCGGATGCGTATCCCTACGGTCCCGCCGACCCAATGTCCGCTGCGATAGCTGCTGCGGCCCAACGCCAACAACCCTGGCGCGCGCACGAACAACCGCACGCGCAGACGCTCCCACCACGGGTGCCCGGGCCACCTCGCGGTGAGCCGGTCGAACGCTACAAGGCCGAACCGCAAAGGCCGGCGACGCCTCCGTTGAGCGAAATGCGCGAAGTGCGTGTCGATTCACCGGGCGTCACCGCGGAACCAGCCAGGCAGCACAACGCACCACACGACAGCATGCAGGATACCGACCCGCATTTGGTCATCACCCCGGTCACTACTCCAGCGGACCAACAGGCGAGCGCTGCCGCACAAGCGGCTGCGCCGAGCGACCTTGCTCCCGGCTATGTGCGCTGTCGCACCTGCCGCGCGGTGCTCGCGCCCGATACCACTGTCTGTCCCAACTGCGGGACAGCGCGTTAACGGGCGAACTCCCGCGCATCCGCCTGTGCTGCGTAATCCGAGCGATGCGCCGCGCCGTCGAGCGAACGCCGCATCAGGATCTCGACGCGATCTTCGACCCAGCCCTCGCGCCGGTAAAATGCATGTGCTTCGGGGTTGGTGATGTCGACGCTCAATTCTACGAAGCTACAACCAGCCGCGCGCGCATGCTCGTAGGCCGCGGCCAGCATTTGCTTTCCAATTCCTTGTCCTCGCAAGTCCTCGACCACTGCGAAGCGCCGGATCATCCCAAACCGACCGTGGACCGACTTGCGAGCAATGAACAGTTCCAGCTTGCCGACGATCCTTCCATCGAGCTCAGCAATCAGCACCGACGATGGTTCGTAAGCATGGTCGTGAAATTCGGCCAACATCGAACGCTCGTCGAAGCACCAGTCAAGGCTCTTATTCATGCCAGCCTCGAACGCTATATCCTCAAGGCGGCCCGGTCGAACGGTTATCGTGCAGCCATTCATAACAGGACTCCTTCTCGGCGGTTACCGTCGGCTCGGCGCTGAGATGCGGCAGGCGCGCGCCTCCACGAATGCGCACGCGCTCGCCCTCGAAGCGCACACGAATGATGGCACGACCAGCCACCAAAATACCTTCTTTCGGTGGGTAGATTTCCACAGGTTTACTCGAGATGACTACGGCTGCCGATGGGTGGTCCGGCGCGCTGTTGGCAATGACGACCTGCGCCGCGATCGACGCCGGCGCCGTACCGAATGGGATCAACACGTTCACCGCCCCACTGCGCACCACAACGGCTTGCTCCCCGGCGCCCTCTGCGTTCAGACCAAAGACGCTGATACTGGTGCGTGACAGCTGAAACGACAGCAGCCCGGCAACGTAGCGCAGCTCGATCCCCTCCGCCCGGCAATACGTCTCGATTTGGGACCACAACGGGTCGGCGCCTGGCAGCCCGGCTATCACTACACGTGACACAGGCAAACGGAGTAACGCCTCCCACAGAGCAACCGCAACGCCATCGTCGGCGGGCGCAACCAGCAGCCGCGGCGCAGGCTCCCACGGGCGGGCCATCACGCCCAGCGACGCGATCAGCTCCTCTCGATCGTCGGTCTGGATCACCAGCACCCGCGCATCGCCATCGACGATGAGCACGCCAAGTTCGCGCCCTTGCAGGAAGACCCGCACCTCAGCTGGTTCAGTGTGCAACCACGAGCTGAGCGCCAATGGCGTCACGAGTCCAACGAGGAAGCCCAGCGCGCCAAGCGCAAGACGACGCAGTCGTGGCCGCCGGATGACGCTTTCCATGCAACTCCGCGCACCTAGAGATCGGCGGAATAGATGACGAGGTCGACCGAGGCACCCCTCTCGACGTAGATATGCGGTGTTGCCGACATGATCGCAACGCCACCATCTGGAAAGGTTGCACAATTAAAGGAGGGGTTGATCCCGACGATCGTGTCGCAGCCGGAGTAGTAGATTTCGCCCACGAGCAAGCCCGCCGCATTGAGCTCCGACGTAGCGGAGAACTCGTCCAGCCCATAAACATCAGGGACCAGTACGACGTCGCCCATGCTCACCACCAACGTCACCGTCGAGCCAGGAGGAGCGACATCCAGCGGCTCCGTCCACATGGCAATCCCAGCCGGGTAGTCAACACTGGGTTCTTCTCGCACCACGTAGTCGAACCCAGCAGCAACCAGTTCGGCGGCTGCTTCATCTGTCGTGAGCCAGGTCACTGCAGGTACAACAACATACTGGGGACCGAGGCTGACGACCACGCTGATTGACTCACCAGCAGCCAACCCAACCCCTGCGTCTGGGCTCTGCGCGATGATCACCCCTGCTGGATACACGTCGCTATAGGATTCCTCACTGACCAGGATCCACCGCCCACCGAGCAGGGACTCTGCATCTAGCATTGTCCCGCCAATAAGGTCGGGCACAGTTTCGAGCACAACGGCCGGGGTCGGCGACGGCGCACCGGCGCGGGCGGTCGGACTCGCAACGGCGCCGATCGTCGGCACGGCCGCGCCGAGTTCCGATGTAGCAGTGGCGGCGCTTGTGGCGGTTGGCGCCGTTGTCGGCGTCGGAATCTCGAACACTGCCGCGCTACCGTTCCCGTCTTCGTCCAACCACCCCGGAAGCACACGAAATGCAAGGAGCAGCAGGCCGACGATCGCGATGAGAATAGCTGCCCCAACCAGCCAGGTTGCACACCCGAGATCATCTCGCGGCGCCGACGAGCGTGGCGGCAACCCGCGTCCACTGCCGGTAACCGTGGGTGGGCGCGTGGGAACATGCGGTGGGGCCGCCGGCTGTTCACGACGTGTTGGGGCAGTCGGTTGCCTGCCAACCGGTGCGTGAGGTGCGACGGCTGGCTCCCTACGGGGAGGCGCAGACGTCGCAGGGAGCAGCGCGGTCTCTGTGCGCACAGGCTCGGGTGCGTCCCAGTGGCGCAGGGCGTTGGCAAATGCCCCCGCGCTGGGGAACCGCTCGCTTGGGTCCTTCGCCAACGCCCGCAGAATAATCGCCTCCACTTGCGGCGGGATCGCCGGGTTGAACTGGCGTGGCGAGGGTGGCGGTTGGTTGACATGCAGCATCGCTACCCCGATCGGGGTATCCGCTTCAAACGGCAGGCGCTTCGTGAGCATCTCGAACAGCACCACACCGGTCGCGTAGAGGTCGGAAGCTGGCGTTGCCGGTTCCCCGCGTGCCTGCTCAGGTGAAACGTAGTGGACTGTCCCCATGCCAGTTCCGGCATCGGTCAGGCTGGCGTCGCGCACCCCTTTGGCGATGCCAAAGTCGACCACCTTGGCATTGCCTTCGCGGTC
>QEUZ01000236.1 GCA_003577355.1 Chloroflexota bacterium
CGCGCTGACTGGCCTGTTCCTCGTGCTCGGCACCGCCCTGGGGGGCATGAGTGGTGCGATCGTCGCGCTGGTCTTCGCTGCGGCGCTCAACTTCGGGACGTACTGGTTCTCCGACCGCCTGGCCCTGCGCATGGCAGGCGCGAAGGAAGTAACCGCCGAAGAAGCGCCGGAGCTGCACGCCCAGGTCGCTCACCTCGCGATGCTGGCGCGCCTGCCGATGCCAAAGGTCTGCATCATCGACACCGAAACGCCGAATGCCTTCGCGACTGGCCGTAACCCGGAGCATGCAGCGGTGGCCGTGACAACCGGCATCCAGAACCTGCTGACCAAAGATGAACTGGCCGGCGTGATTGCCCACGAGTTGGCGCATATCCGCAACCGCGACACGCTGATCGCCACCATCGTCGGCGCGGTGGCTGGCGCAATCACCTGGATTGCCCACATGATCCAGTTCTCGGCCCTCTTTGGCGGCCTCGGCGGCAACGACGAGGAGCAGGGTGCGGGCGGCATGGTCGGCGCGCTGTTCGTGGCCATCCTCGCGCCGATCGCCGCCGCGATGATCCAGATGGCGATCTCCCGCTCGCGCGAGTTCCAGGCCGATGCGACCGGCGCGCGCATCCTGGGCGACCCGCTGCCGCTGGCCCGCGCCCTGGAGAAGCTGCACGAGGGGGTCGCCCGCCGGCCACTGACGCGCGGCAACCCAGCGACGGCGCACTTCTACATCGTCAACCCGTTCAACGCCGCCGGTGTCAGCAAGCTCTTCAGCACCCACCCGCCGGTCGAACAGCGCGTCGCGCGCCTACAGGAGATGGCCCTGCGGCCGATCTAACTCACGCCACCCCACCCCACCCACCTGCGACAGCGCCCCGCTTGTCAAAGCCGGGGCGCTGTGCTGTGCGGCTCAGCGCGGCTCCGGGCTGCGCAGCCACAGGGAGACGTGGGCCGGTTGCATTGTGGCCTGGACGCTGCCACTTGCATCCCCCACCCGCATCCGTCATTCTGTGGGGATGCCGCTGGCGCGTGGTGGTGGGCTTGCCTGCTGCCGTTGTGTGGCGTGCCGGTGGGGGTATCTGGCGGCGACTGGGCGGGGGTAAGCACCCACCCGGCGCGAACACGAACTGTACAGTGAGGACAGAGCAATGAGCGATGCTGCAACCGTCTCGCTGCCGAGGCGGGACGAGCTGCCGCTGGAGGATACCTGGGCGCTGGAGACGATCTACGCCACCCCGGAGCATTGGGAACAGGCCTTTCTGGCGCACGACGCCAACCTCAGCGAGATCGAACCGCTGCGCGGCGCCCTCGGTTCCTCGGCAGCGGCGCTGCTGGCCGGGTTGAAGCTGCGCGATGCTGTGATCGATGAACTGTGGACGATCGACCTCTACGCCGGCCTGCGCGCGGCGGAGGACACCGGCAATGCAACGGCCCTGGCCATGCTGGACCGCGGCGAGGGGTTGATCGCCCGCACGATGGCAGCCCTCTCGTTCATGGAACCGGAGCTGCTGGCGATCGACCCGGCGACACTGGCGGAGTTCCGCCGGCAGGAACCGGCTCTGGCTGAATACGACCACTACTTCCAGCGGCTTGCTGACCGCCGGGCGCACGTCCGTTCCGGTGAGGTGGAAGAGCTGCTGGCGATGGCCGGCGAGCCGACGCGCGCGTTCGAAAGCATCCACACCGCCCTATCGGACGCCGACATGCGCCTCGGCACGATCACCGATAGCAACGGCCAGACAGTGGAGCTGGGCCAGGGCAACTACCTGACCTACCTGCACAGCCCGGACCGCCGCGTGCGGCAGGCCGCCTGGGAAACGTCGTCCGATGCCTACTTGGCCCTGCGCAACACCTTCGCCGCCAACTACGCCGGCACGGTCAAGCGCGATGTCTTCTATGCCCGTGCCCGCAACTACAGCTCGTCGCTGGAGGCGGCGCTGGCTCCAGAACGCATCCCGCCAGCGGTGGTCGAGAACCTGTTGGCGGCGGTGCGGGCCAACTTCCCCACCTGGCAGCGCTACTTCCGCGCCCGCGCCCGGCTGTTAGGCATCGAGCAGGCCCACACCTGGGATATCTCGGAATACCCGCTGGCCGCGCCGGGCAAGGTGGAGCCGGTGCATTTCAGCTGGCAGCAGGGCATCGACCTGCTGGAGAAGTGCCTTGCGCCGATGGGCGATGAGTACGTCGGCATCACCTTGCAAGGCATCAGGGACCGCTGGGTCGACCGCCTGCCGAACATCGGCAAGACCTCCGGCGCGTTCAGCAGCGGCTGGCGCGGCCAGCACCCGTTCATCCTCATGACCTGGCACGACGACCTGGGGAGCGTCAGCACCCTGGCCCACGAGCTCGGTCACTCGATCCACTCGTACTACACCTGGCAGACGCAGCCGGTTATCTACTCGGAATACAGCAGCTTCGTGGCCGAGGTCGCCTCCAACTTCAACCAGGCGCTGATGGGCGCCTGGCTGCTGGAGAACGAGACCGACCCCAACGTCATCATCACGACCATCGAGGAACGCATGGGCAACCACCTGCGCTACCTGTTCACCATGCCGATCCTGGAGATGTTCGAGATGGATGCCCATGCCAAGGTGGAGGCTGGCGACGCCCTCACCGCTGAAGGCATGATCGAGACGCTGGCCGGCTTCTACCGCGAGGGGTATGGCGACGCTGTCGCGCTGGACCACGACCGCAACGGCATCACCTGGGCGCGCTTCCCGCACCTGTTCCAGCCGTTCTACGTCTTTCAGTACGCCACCGGCATTGCCGCCGCTGCGCAACTGGCGGCCCAGGTGCGCAGCGAGGGCCAACCGGCCATCGAGCGCTACACCAACTTCCTGAAAACTGGTGGGGCGCAGTACCCGGTCGATGCCCTGCGCGATGCCGGGGTGGACATGCTCAGCACCGCGCCGGTCGATGCTGCCTTCGCCACCTTGGCCGGCTACGTTGACAAGCTGGAGGAGCTGCTGGACGCCATGGAATAGCTCCGCCCGGAGGCGGGGCGCTCTATGTTAGGGTATCGGTGGTCGCGGACGGCCCCCTCCGGTGACTGCGATCGCGCAGCGTCGTTCGGTTGGTCATCGCGCTGGTTGTCGAAACGGAATGTTCGCGCGGGCTGGTCTTCGCCGTGGGGTGGGGCGTGGTCCGCGCACTGTGTGTCTGCCGGAGAGCGGCGACGTGAGAGGAGACAGGACGAGTGGCACGGAACCTGATCAAGGACCTGGGGAAGGTCGTCGAAGAGGAGCGCAAGCGCTGGGGCATCCCCGGCGTCAGCGTCGGCGTGTTGCAGGATGGCGAGATCGAAGCGGGCGGCTGGGGCGTTACCAGCATCGAGACGGAGTATCCGGTGCTGCCGGAGACCTTGTTCCAGATCGGCTCGAACTCCAAGATCTACACGACAACCCTGCTCCTGACCCTGGTAGACGACGGCACGGTCGATCTCGACGCGCCGATCAGCACCTACCTGCCGGAACTGAAGCTGCCGGACCCCGAGGCGCAGGCCAAGATGAAGGTGCGTCACCTCGTTTCGCACCAGACGGGGCTGTTCGGCGATTTCTTCCTCGACCTCGGCTGGGGGGCCGACGCGCTGGCCCGCTCACTGAGCTACTTCCCAACCTTCCGCCAGCTCTACCAGCCGGAAGAGCTCTGGTCGTACACCAACAGCAACTTCAACATTGCCGGGCGCATCATCGAGCGCATCCTCAACATGAGCTTTGAGGACGCCATGCAGGCGCGTGTCCTCGGCCCACTGGGGCTAACCCGCACCGTCCAGTTCCCCTGGGATGTCTTCGCCAACTCCCACGCCGTCGGCCACCGGCCAGAGACGCCGGGCGGCGACGACATCATCGTCGCGCGCGAGTACTGGCTCAACCGCCACCTCAACCCGGCCGGCGGCATCACCGCCAACGTGGCGGATGTCCTGACATTCGACAAGTTCCACCTGGGCTTGGGCGGCGGCGAGCGTGACGGTAAGCCGGTGCTGAGCGATGCCACACGCCTGGCGATGCGCGAGCCGCAGATCAAAGCGGCCAACTTCGCCGAGCACTGGGGGCTGGGCTGGTGGCTCTACACCGTCGATGGCACGAAGGTCATCGGGCATGGCGGCGGCACCAATGGGTTCATCACCCGCAACACCCTCCTGCCGGAGAAGAACCTGGCCTGGGCTATTTTCACCAACAGCCTGCACGGCGGCTCGCTGATCCGCAACGTCGAGCGCTGGCTGCTCAAGGAGGTTGCCGGCCTCACCGATACCGACCCGCAGGTCGTTAGCCGCAGCGATGCCGACCTCGCGCGGTTTGCCGGGGAGTACGAAAACCCATCCACCCGCTCGACGGTAACGGTGGACGATGGCAAGCTGCGCATCCAGTCGCGCAGCTACAACATCGCCACCAAGCAGGAGGTCGAATACCCGGCTGTCGTCGTTTCCCCCGTTGGCGACACGCGCTTCATGGCGACGACCGGCCGCGAAGAGGGCACGCTCATCGACTTCCTGGAGAACCCGAACGGCACGATCCGCCTGTTCTGGAACGGCGGGCGGGTCGTCTTCAAGCAGTAACCGCCTGCCGCAACGTCGCGAATGGCTGGGTAAATCGATGCGCCCGGCCATTCGCTGATACTATTGTCCCGCGCTCCCGCAGCGTCGCGGGGGAAGAGCGCCTCCATGATGCAATGCAGCATCGTCGGCGAAGGGACACACATGCCGGTATTCCGCAAGGGCGCAAAGCTCGATACCTCGCAAGTTGAGGACCGTCGTGGCAGCCGTGGGGTTGGCGGCGCCGCCGTCGGCGTCGGTGGCGGCTTGGGCTTGCTCATCCTAATTATCACCCTGCTGCTGGGTGGCAACCCGATCGACACTGGCAGCAACACCGGGGTGCAACCGCAGGCGTCGGTGACGATCCCCGGCGGCAGCATCTATGACAACTGCGAGGATGCCGCCGACGCCAACGCGCGCCAGGACTGCCGGATCGTCGGCTACGTCAACAGCATCCAGGAGTACTGGAGCGGCGCCTACCCAGGGTACACCCCTTCCAACACGGTGCTCTTCACCGACGCCACCCAGACCGGTTGCGGCATGGCCAGCGCCCGGGTTGGGCCGTTCTACTGCCCAGCCGACCAGAAGATCTATCTGGACCTGTCCTTCTTCGATGAGCTGCAGTCGAAGTTTGGTGCGCGAGGCGGGAAGTTTGCCGAGGCGTATGTGCTAGCGCACGAGTATGGCCACCACATTCAGGACCTCGACGGTACGCTGGCGGCCATCGGCAACGACCGTGAGGGGCCACAGAGCCGGGCCGTGCGGGCCGAGCTGCAGGCCGACTGCTACGCTGGCGTCTGGGCGCACCACGCCGCCAGCACGTCGCTGCTGGAACCGCTGAGCCAGCAGGATATCGACGAGGCGCTCAGCGCCGCTGCCGCCGTCGGCGACGACCATATCCAGGAGACCTTCCAGGGCACAACCAACCCGGAAACCTGGACGCACGGCTCGTCCGAACAGCGCCAGCGCTGGTTCACCACCGGCTACGACACTGGCGACCCAGCCGCCTGCGACACCTTCAGTGGGGGTATTTAGGCGCTAGGCAACAGGAGGGTAGCGGCGTGAGCTACCCACCTCCACACCCCTTGTCCCCTGACATCTGTCGTGCATCCGATATACCGCTGCATACGTTCGTTGGAGCAGGGGAGCAGTGCAACGTTGGAGCGCGCCCGCCATCGGGGTGATGCCGGTCGTGCTGTCCGTATGCAGTGGGTGGAATCGTGTCGTTCCGCGCCACACCGCGTGCCGCTGACGAGAGCGCAACAGTGCATCGGATCGGTCAGTTGGCCGAATCCCCGGTTGTGTTGCCCAGCGCGCGGCGTAACGACCCCCTGTTGGTCACCAAGCTTGCCCCTCCGCCACTGCGTCGCGGTAGTGTCTCGCGGCCGGAGCTGCTGGCACGGCTCGATGCCGGAATGGCCGGGCGGCTCACCCTGATCTCCGCCCCAGCCGGCTATGGCAAGTCCACTCTGCTGAGCGCGTGGGCCTCCGGGTGTGACCTGCCGGTGGGCTGGGTTGCGTTAGATGCCGGGGATAGCGACCCAGTGCGCTTCTGGCGCTATGTCATCGCGGCGTTGGGCGCGCGGTCGCCGGAGGTGTCTGCCCGTACCGGCGATGTGCCCGCTGTTGTCGGCGACGCCCCGCTGGAGCCAGCTGTTGCGGCGCTGATCAACGCATTGGCCGGGAGCACCAACCGGGTTGTGCTGGTGCTGGATGATTACCACCTGGTGGCGTCGGAAGCGGTCCAGCGTGGAGTTGCGTTCCTGATCGATTACGCCCCGCCACAGCTCCACGTCGTCGTTTCTGCCCGCGAAGACCCGCCGCTACCGCTCTCACGCTGGCGGGCGCAGGGTAGCCTCACAGAGCTGCGCGCAGCCGAACTGCGCTTCTCCACCGCCGAAGCCGAGCAGTTGCTGCGTGGGGTCCTGCGCGCGCCGCTGCCGCCGGAGCAGGTGGCCGCGCTGGAAGAGCGCACCGAAGGCTGGGCTGCCGGGCTGCACCTGGCTGCGTTGGCCCTGCGCGACCGTGCTGAACCGAGCCGTTTTGTCGAAGCCTTCAGCGGCAGCCACCGTTCCGTCGTCGACTACCTGGCCGATGAGGTACTGGCGCAATTTCCGGCAGACGTGCAAGCGTTCCTGGTGGAAACGTCGTTGCTCGACCGGCTGAATGGGCCGTTGTGCGATGCCGTCACTGGGCGGGCCGGCAGCCAGACGCTTCTGGAACAACTGGAGCGTGCCAACGTGTTCCTGGTTCCGCTGGACGACGAACGGCGCTGGTTTCGCTACCACCACCTGCTCAGCGATGTGTTACGTGAACAGCGGTACACCACGGCCTGGCTGCCGGTGACTGGGAACGCGTCGCCGAGATCATCAGGCGCAGTGGTGGGGTGATGCTGACGCGCGGTGAGTTCGTGACCCTGCTTGACTGGATCGCGCATATCCCCGAGTCATTCGTGCGCAGCCGCTCCTCCCTCTGCCGCGTCCGGGCCTGGGCGCTGGTCTTTACCGGCCGGCTGAACGAGGCGGAGACGGCCTTGGCGCACGCCGCCGGCGCTGCCGAAGCAAGCCTGCCGCCAGGAATCAGGAGCGAAATCGCGGCGATCCGCGCCTGCATTGCCCGTTTCCGCGGCGATATACCACGCTCGCTGGAGCTCACTGCGTTGGCGCTGGAGCACGCAGCTGAGCAGGACACTTTGCTCTATGGCATTGTCCTGGTCAACCATGCCGCCGGGCAGGGCACGATCGGCGATTTCCCGGCGGCCTACCGCTCGCTGGACATGGCCGATCGGCTCGCCGCAGAGGCTGGGTCGCATCTGGCGTTGCTGTCGTACTGCCATCGCGGGCGCCTGCTCGCCATTCAGGGGCGCATGCGTGAAGCCCACGCCTACTACCAGCGTGCCCTGCAACTGGGTTCCACGGAGGACGGGCCGAGCTTCCCAGCAGCGAGCTACGCCCTGATCGGCATTGGCGCCATCTGGTATGAGTGGAACCAGCTCGACGCCGCCGAGCGCGCCCTTACCGACGGCATCACGATGAGCCAGGGTGGGCGCCTTGACCTGGTGATTGTCGGCTACCTCGTGCTGTCTCAGGTGAAGTGGGCAGCTGGCGACATTGCCGCTGCCCATTTGCTGGTTGACCAGGCACGCGACCTGGCCGCGCGCTACGGTGTGCCACATATCGACGACATGATCGGCAGCTTCTTCGCATGGATGTCTCTGGCGACAGGGGATATCGTCGCAGCCGAGTGCTGGGCTGCCGGTATCGCCGACCCCAGCGCCAACCCGCTCACCTACCGTGCCGAGGAAGCGCAACTGGTGCTGGCGCGTATCGCCCACCTGCGCGGCCGCCATGCCGAGGCGCTGGCAACCCTGGCCCAGGTGGATGCCACTACCAGCGCCAGCACACGTGCCGGCCACCGCATCGAAGCACTGGCGCTTACCAGCCTGGCACGCCGCGCCGTTGGAGATGCCGCCGGCAGCCGCGCCGCGCTGCTGCTGGCGCTAGAGTTTGGGGAAGCCAATGGCTACATCCGCGCCTTCATCGACGAAGGCCCGGCTCTGGCTCACCTGCTCGCCGAACTGCGCCACGACCCCGCGCTCCCTGTGCACCTGAGCAGGTATGTCGAGACGATTCTCGCAGCAGGCAGCCTGCCGCAGCAGATGCGCGCAAACGCAGTAGATGCCCCTGCGGATGCGTTGACGCCGCGTGAGCTGGAAGTGCTGTGCAAGCTCGCTGACGGCCTCACCAACCGCGAGATCGCCGATGCGCTCTTCGTCAGCGTTGGCACGATCAAACGCCACACCAACAGCATCTACAGCAAACTGGGGGTCAGCACGCGTGGCCGCGCCGTAGCCCTCGCCCGCGAGCTGCGGTTGGTGGTGGCCTAACCTGTAGGTCCCGGCGCGTGAAGCGCAGGCGTCACAGGCTCAATCCGTGCTGGAGGACGTGGGTATTGCCGAAGCGCGCCTGACGGGAGACCAATGCCGCGCAATCAGCAGCCCGGTCAGCGTCAGTGTTGCGCCGGCAATCTTCTGTGGTCCGAAGCCCTCGCCGATCAGCAACCAGGCAGTGATACCGCCAACAATCGGTACGAGGTAGATGAACAGCGATGTCCGCCCAACCCCGTCGCGGTGGCTCACCCAGGCCCAGACAGTCCAGGCCACATAGATCGGCAGCACGATCGACCACAGCATGACACTCCAACCCAGCATGGTGACGTCGGACCAGGCTTGTGTCCACAGCGCCGGCGCGCTCACAAGCAGCACCGGCAGCGCGCCGATGCTCAGGGTCCAGGCTGTCACGATCCGCGCGGGATAGCGTTTGAGCAACGGGGTGTTTACCACCGTGTAGGCCGCGAAAAAGAACGCAGAGGCGAGGCTGATCAAGTCGCCAAGGCTGGCAATGCCGGCCCCACCATTCACCTTCTCCGAGAGAAACAGCGCCACACCAGCGAAGGCCAGCAGCATC
>QEUZ01000237.1 GCA_003577355.1 Chloroflexota bacterium
CGATCAAGGGGCGTGGCAGGCATCGTGAACCGTCCTTTCTGCGCCGGTAGGCGCATTCTGTAGAATGTCGTGATATGATCTTATCATACGTGTTCTGTTGTGTTAGGGGTGGCAGAGATGGTAAACGAACGTTGGTTCACGACGGCTGAAATAGCCGAGTTGCTCAAGGTGCACGAGCAGACGGTTCGCGTCTGGCTACGAACCGGGCGACTGCCGGGCCGCAACTTCGGGAAGCGCACCGGCTGGCGCGTGAAAGAATCAGACCTGGCGGCGTTCCTCGAAGGCGAAGAGGGAAAAGCCGCCGCGTGACCGAACCACGCGGCGGCTGATAGGGGATACTCGCGGGACCGCTGGAACGGGCAACGCGAGCGAGAGAATGATAGGGGATAAACCATGCGGGCCGCGATCTATGTACGTGTCAGCACGAAAGGGCAGGAAGACGACGGCACGTCGCTACAGACGCAAGAGGCGGCATGTCTGCGGTTCGCGGCGGAGCGCGGCTACAGTGTCGCGCCGGAGCACGTCTACCGGGAAGTCTTCACTGGCGTTGAACTGTGGGACCGACCGCAACTTACCGCACTGCGCGATGCGGTCCGCCGGCACGAGATTGACGCGGTAGTCGCCTATGCCATCGACCGGCTGTCGCGTGACCCAGTGCACCTGGGCGTGGTCCTGTCGGAAGCCGATCACAAGGGCGTTGCTGTTCAGTTCGTGACTGAACCGCTCGATGACTCGCCCGAAGGGCAGTTGATCCGGTTCGTGCGGGGATACGCTGCGAAGGTTGAGCACGAGAAGATCAAGGAACGCTCAATCCGTGGCCGCAAGGCACGCGCAACAGCAGGAAAGCTGATCCCGTCGGGGCGCGTGCTCTATGGCTATCAGTGGCGCTCTGACGAGCACGACCAGTACATACCAAACCCAGCGACTGCGCCGATTGTGGAGCGCATCTACGACCGCGCGCTGTCAGGCGCATCGTTGCGGCAGATCGCCCGCGAGCTGGACGACCTCGGCGTCCCAACCCCGACCGGCGTCCCGAAGTGGCGGCGGACGACGGTCCACCGCATCCTGACGGAACCGCTCTACACGGGCGATGCCAGGGCGTGGCGGGGCGAGATCGAACTGCCAGCGGGCACTGTTGCGCCACTGGTGGACCGCGAGCACTGGGCAGCGGTCCAGGAACGGTTGCGGCTGAACCAGGAGCGGCTGGCTGGCAGGCCGGCGAAAGACCCAGAGGCCGCGCTACTCCGGCGCGGGCTTGCACGCTGCGGCGTCTGCCAGCGCGCTATGTCCGTGGCCATATCCAACGGCGGGCTGTCGTACATCTGCACGGCGCGAGGGGAGTGCCCAAGCGCACCGTCAATCCGCGTGAGCAAGCTGGACGCGGCGCTCTGGGACCACGCGCAGGCGATCCTGACCCGCGATGACGTGATCGCCGAGGCGGTCGAAACCTTGCGGACGAGCGACCCGACAACGAGCGACCTACAGGCGATTGACCGCAGGGTAGCAGAGGCAACGCGCCAACGGGATAACTACGTCACGTCCATCGGTGCGACCCACGACCCCGATACGATCGCGGTCTTGACGCAGAGTGTTGAACGGCTGAGCGGGATGCTCCGGCAACTGGCAGACGAGCGGGACAAGGTGCTTGAGCGCCGGCGCGCATGGGAGGCTGCACAGCAGCGCCTTGATGACCTCGTGCTCTGGCGGCAGCGCGTGGCGGAGAATGCGCGCACGCTCGACTATGCCGGGCGGCGTCTCGCGCTTGAGATGCTCGGCTTGACGGCGCACGTATACCCGGCCAACGCAACGCCACGGTTCGTGGTTGAGCTGCGGAAACCCTTTGATGAACTGTTCCTAAACTGTCCACAGCAACGAGACGACCTGGCCTTGGTATAGCAACATCGCACCAGTTTCTTGGCTGATCCAGCGCGATGTCGATGAGGGCCGGCAAAAGCTCAACTTCTCCGAGTGGGACCGGCCGCCACGCGAGGTGGATGAAGCCGCCGAGACGGTTGAGGAAGGCGAGATGCCCCCGTGGTACTACTCAGTCTTGCACCCGGATGCCAGGCTCTCAGACCAGGAAAAGCAGGAGCTGATCGACGGGTTCCGGGCGACGTTCGGCACGGGAAGCAGCAAGAGTGACGCGCCGTGAGGAAACGCCGCACTACTTGCTGGTGGCCGGCTTCTGTGCGGGTTATTCAGCACAGCAGGTGTTTTACGACAAACCCCGAATCACCAATTACTCACCACTCATCACTCGTCTGCGCATCAGCACAATCACCGCATACCCAGCGCCGAGGGCGATGAGGATATCGCCGATCGAGAAGACGTTGTGCAGGGGCCAGGGGTGCGGGATATAGAAGATGTCGCCGAGGAAGAGCAGCGGGGCGTCGTCGCCGGCGATCTTTGAGTTGGAGAGGACATACGCTTCACCGGCGGCGATCTCCGCTTCGTCCTGTAGCACCTTGTCCAGCCGGCCGGCCTCGCGCAGGGCATGCTCAGGTGAGGGCATGAACCCCCCGTTGGCAACGATCACCAGCCCGTTGAGGAATGTGCCGAGCATGACCAGCTTCATGCCGGGCAACTGCAGGTTCATCGCCATAACGAACAGCAGGACGACGATCGTGCTGACATAGATCCACGGGCCGATGCGGTGGATCAGGTCAGTCTCGCCGGCGATCGGCGTGAAAATGATGACCTGGACAATGAGCGCCAGGAAGACGAGTGGCAGGAAACGGAAGCGCAGCGCACCGAGCGCACGCAGCGAGCCGCCGGTGGCAAGCCCGATGAGGACAGCGATCGCAACGGCGACGACAAGAATCACGTACCAGGCAGCTCCAGTTGCAGGGGACCCCGGCTACCCGCCGGATGCGGCCGCCACACCGGCCGAGGGAGCAGCGCTGATCGGCCGCACCTTCTGGGATTCTTCCATAACTTGCAGGAAGCTCGCGACCACTTGCGGGTCGAACTGGGTCAGTGCGCCGTTGCGGATCTCTTCAATCGCCTGCTGGCGCGACATGCCGGGCCGGTACGGGCGCGAGCTGGTCATCGCGTCGAACGAGTCGGCCACACAGATGACGCGCGCTCCCAGGGGGATCGCCTTGCCGCGCAGGTTGTCCGGGTAGCCGCGCCCGTCCCAGCGCTCGTGGTGGTGGCGCACCAGCGCCGTTTCGTGTCGGAACTGGCGGTAGGGCTTGAGCAGTTGCTCGCCAATCACTGGGTGGGAACGCATCAGGTCCCACTCGGAATCGGTCAGCTTGCCCGGCTTGTGCAGCACGTCGTTGCCGATACCGATCTTGCCGATATCGTGCATGCGGGCTGCCAGGCGCAGCCGTTCGATATCGCGTTCGTTGATCCCCATCTTCTCAGCGATCTGGATCGCCAGCTCGGCCACCCGGCGCGAGTGGTCGGCGGTGTACGGGTCACGCTGGTCGATCGCGTCGGCCATGGCGATCATTGCTTCCTGCGTCTGGCGTTGCAGGCGGTGGATCATCTCGAACGCGAGGTAGGTGGTGACGGCTGGCACGACCAGCAGCGGGGTCAGCAGCGGCGCCGTTTGCCAAACCAGCACGGCAAGGATACCGACAACTTCCAGGCAGATATATGGCAGGAGGAATTCCAGGTCGTTTGTCAGCCAGATGTATTTGATGGAACGCCGGCCGACAATTGCGATGATGACATTGGTCAGGAACACGTTCACAACATAAAAGGCGACGATCACCAGCATGATCGCCAGGAAGGCCCAGCCACTGTAGGCGATCTCGGTCAGGTCGGGTGCACCGGCCACGGCGTGCCAGATCAGGCTGCTGATCCCCAGCGTCAGGGCGAAGTTCGCGGCGTTGAACACCAGGAAGCGCACCGGCCTGCGGTTGCGCAGCTCGACCGTTGCGATGACCAGCGCGCCGATGATTGCCGGCAGCGGGAACGGCAAAAGGAAGATCGTGGCCACATACGCCACCGTCGAAAAGCTGGTATCGCCGTCCACCAGCAGCGGGAAGGCGACGAACTCCAGGATCAGGCTGAGGATGCTGAGGATCAGGAACGTGATGATGACTTCGCGGGTCAGCTCCGGCCGGACGAGGAGCAACGAGATGGCGACAAAAGCCATTGCCGCGAATGCAACGGCGTTCAGATAGAGTTTGGCCGGAGTAGGAAGGCCAGTGCGCACCCGAGGAATGCTTCCCGTTGCGAGGTCACTCCGATCGGCAGTGCTCAGACAGAGAAACGGAGCGCCAAAGCTGTTCGGCCCGGCACTCCGTTTATAGTATCTGTGCCGATCACCAGTGTACACACCCACGGGAAGCCATGGGTCACGCTGGTGTTCAGTCGATAGTACTAATCGCTACTCGCCACCGCCTCCAGAAGCCCCAGGCGTTGCGGTGAGCGTGGTGGGAAACTACGGACCCCAGCGGTTCGGCGCACCAGAGGCCAGAACCAGCGCCATGATGCCCGTCAGCCAGAGTGCCGCGTAAATGATCTGACCCTTGAGTCGCTTCATCGTGATCGCCCTTCCCATTGCTACCATCCCGCACACGCCTGGATGTTGAACATCGATGGCCTCGACTCTGACGGTGCCCGTTTCATCCGGATCTGCCCCGCCGAGTTCGCGCCGCTTCGGTCCGAAATACCTAAAGAGAGAATATACGATAGTACCGACAATTGCAATACCCTAGTACCATCGACTTTGCCCCTACGTTTGTTCGGGTTCCCCTACAGATATGTGCCAAACAGTCATCGCCACAGTGTCACAAATAGATAGCGTAACGCGAAGTATGTACCACGTGTACGTGCACATATGCGCGCGTGGTGGCCGCCGGCTGCCTGGCCATGCCGTCATCGGCTACAATCGCTGCAGGCCGCGCCGCCGGTGTCCCCACGGCGCATACCGCAGCAACACACGGAACATGGGATAGACAATGCACTTGTGGATGTATCTGGTCGTGATCGGCATGGTTGTCGGGGCGCTGATTGCGACGGTGTGGGTCACCCTCTGGACAATCCAGCGGGGTGAGAAAGCGCGTGCTGCCAGTGCAGAGCGCGCTCGCGTCGTGACTCGTCCGACACAGCCAGCTGCGCCGCTCGCCGAGAGCGATGCCAGCCAGTCACCGAATCCCCCTGTCGCAGCAGGCGAATAGTCCTATGCGCCGCAAGTACTTCAGGACGTGAGTACCGCGTGCCCGGTGCGCGCCGGGTCGTTCGCTGTCCGCAGCTCCTGCTCCGGCCTGCTGGCGGAGTTGCTGGGGCCGATGATGCTGCGGTGCACGCGCCCAGGTGGCCCGCCACCTGTTACGCTACTGCCGCGCATTGTCGTCGAGCATTGGGTATGGGCAGGAAGCGAGCCGTTGCATGCAGGCCGAACCACCCAGCGCTGGCGTCGGACCGGATCGCTTGCAGCTCGTCGCAGCGGGTGCTGGTGTCGGCTTGTGGGACTGGGATGTTGCCACCGACGCCCTCTACCTATCGGCGCGCTGGAAGGCGCAGCTCGGCTACGCTGCTGACGAGCTGCCCAGCACGCGGGCGGCTTGGCTCAGCCGGCTGCACCCCGAGGACGCAGCCGCCACCCGCGCTGCGCTCGCGGACGTCATAGCCGGGTCTGCCCCCGACTTCGAGCTGGAACATCGCCTGCGCCACCGTGACGGCAGCTGGCGCTGGATGCTGGTGCGTGGCGCTGTTTTGCGTGGCCCGGGTGGTCGCCCCATCCGCATCGCCGGTTCACAAACCGACATCACCGCCCAGAAAGCTGCCGAACGTGCATCGCAGGAGCATGCCGCGCTGTACGCGCGCGTCGTCAACGACGTCGGCGATGGCGTGCTGATCGTGGCCGCGCACGGGGCGATCCTGGCTGCGAACCCGGCGATCTGCCGCATGTACCACGCTACGCAGGCCGAGCTCCTGCAGCGTACCTGCCGTCAGCTCTTCCACCCGGAGGATAGCGCCGCCGTTGTCGCTGCGCTTGAGTCCTTCGCACCACCCTCCCTGCGTGTCCGCAGCCTGCGGAAGGATGGCAGCGTTTTCCCGGTTGAGCTGCGCCAGGCGCCGGTCACCATGCACGGACACGCCGCGCACCTGCTGGTTGTGCGCGATCTCTCCGACCAATTCAGCGCCCACGCCGAGCTGGAGCAGCGCGTGGCCGAGCGCACCCGTGAGCTCGCCATGCTGCTGGAGATCTCCCGCGACATCACCTCCACGCTGGACCTGCGCCCATTGCTGCACCGCATCTGCCAGCACGTCGCCGGCATCGTCCATGCCAACAGCGCCTCGATCATGCTGATCGAGGACGGCAGCGGCCGCAAACGCCTGGAAATGGCCGCGTCGCTTGGGACTCCCGAGCTCGTCGGGCACCACTTCGACCTGCTGATCACCTCCGGCATCTGGCCACGTTTGCTGGCAGGTGAGGGCATCATCGTCAGCGATGTGCGCGGCGACGAGCCGCACGCCCAGGCCTACCGTGAGACGGTTGGCGACCTGCTCGACAGCCGCTTTCACTACGTTACCTCGCTCTTGATGCTCCCGCTGGTCGCGCAATCCGGCGCCATCGGCTTCCTATCTATGTCGCACAAGCAGCCGAACTACTTCACGCAGCATCATGCCGGTGTCGTGACAACGATCGCCAACCAGGCGGCCATCGCTATCGAGAACGCTCGCCTGCATGCCCAGGCGCTCACCCTGGCGACGCTGGAAGAACGCCAGCGGCTGGCGCGCGAACTGCACGATTCCGTCTCCCAGGCGCTCTACGGCATCGCCCTCGGAGCGCGCACCGCCCGCACCCTGCTGGAACGCGACCCCGCCCGCGCCAGCGAACCGCTGGAGTACGTCCTCGCGCTGGCCGAAGCTGGGC
>QEUZ01000238.1 GCA_003577355.1 Chloroflexota bacterium
CGTCCCGCACAACACTGCCAGAGCTTCCCGGTAGCCATGTGCGCTCATCGCCGGGGTCGCAGCAGTTACGCCCTGCTCGCGCAGGCGACGAACTTCGTCGAGCCAACCGCTCGCGAACATTGCCCGCACCCGTTCGTCGATGCGCTGGTAGAGTAGCGCGCGCGGCTGACGTAAGCCGATGCGCAGCAGCTTGTACGGCGGCGGCTCGCTCCGCTGCAACGCGCTCATCGTCTGCCCACTCTCGACGAACACCTCCAGCGCGCGAACCAGCCGCCGCTTATTGTGTGGCCCAATCCGGGTTGCCGACTCCGGGTCAACCTCCCGCAACCGCGCGTAGAGGTCACCGACCGGCTGCTCGGCCAACTGGCGCCTCAGCGCGAGGTTTGGGGCAACCTCCGGCGCCCGCCAACCCTCAATGAAGCCGCGCAGGTACTGCGGGGTCCCACCGGCAACAATCGGCACAGACCCACGCGAGCCGACCACTTCAACGGCGTGATAGATGTCGTCGAGAAAGCGCGCCAGCGAGTAGTCCTCCAGGGGGTCGATGATATCGATGAGGTGGTGCGGCACGCCGCACATCTCCGCTGCAGTCGGCTTCGCCGTGCCAATATCCATCCCTCGGTAGAGGTAACGAGAATCGGCGTTGACGACTTCTCCGTGTAGGGCAAGCCCGAGCCGCACAGCGAGTGCGGTCTTGCCAGTCGCGGTTGCGCCAAGCACGAGGATGACTGCCAGGCCGGGCGTCAATTGGCGCGAGTTGGCGCTCGTAGAGGCTGAACGTACAATACTATCTGCGCTATCCATTTCGGTCATGCCCCGATTCGTGAAGGCACTATGTCGGTTTCTCGCATTCGACCTCGACCGCAGTCACCGAGCCGGCGCCAGCGGTTGGTAGTCTTCGGAACCATGTTGTTCCTCGCCGGCGCAATCGTTGTGACAACTGCTGCGATCCTTTCGCACTTTCTGAACAGCGCCTCTGATGACCCGATCCATACCGTCTATATCGTCATCGAGCAGGATGAATCGGTCGATTCCATCGCCGAACGGCTGCACGAAGAAGGCCTCATTCGCTCCCCTGGCTACTTCAAGTTGCGCGTGCGGATCACCGATGCTGGCAACGACATCATCGCCGGCCGCTACCGCCTTGATTCCGGGATGACCACGGCGGAGATCATCAATACGATTACAGCCGAAAATGCGGCCCTTGCACAAGAAATATCGGTGCGCTTCACTGAAGGATGGCGCACCGAGCAGTTCGCCGAGCAACTGGTCAAGGCGGGGCTGCTGGAGTCGACCGATGATTTCATGCGCGCCGCCGCAGACCCGAAGTGGAATGCACGGTACGATTTCCTGCACACTCGCCCCAGCGGCGTGGCGCTGGAGGGTTACCTCTTCCCCGATACCTACAATTTCCGCATGGACGCTACGCCAGATGCGATTATCCAGACGTTGCTCGACACCTTCGAAGCGCGTGCCGTGCCCGATCTGCGTGTCCAGTCGGTCATCCTCGGCATGAGCATCCACCAAGTGATGGTCATCGCATCGATCGTCGAACGCGAGGCGGTTGAGCCGAGCGAGCGCGCGACCATCGCCTCGGTGTACTACAACCGCATCGCTGCCGGAATGCCGCTACAGGCCGACCCGACGGTGCAGTATGTGCTCGGCAGGCCGGGCAACTGGTGGCCAGAGCTCACCGGGGCAGATCTCCAGCAAGACGGCCGCTACAACACCTATCTCAGTACCGGACTTCCGCCCGGCCCGATCTGCAACCCGAGCCTGGCCTCGATCATGGCAGCGCTCTATCCCGACCAGACCGACTATCTCTACTTCGTTGCCACTGGTGACGGCTCACATGCGTTTGCGCGTACACTCGAAGAGCACGAGGCGAATATCGAACGCTATCAGCAAGGGGCCGGTGAATGAGCGCAGGTGAGGCGAAGCGCGTTGGCCTGATCGGCGACCCTGTCGAGCATTCTCTCTCACCGGCGTTCCAGCAGGCGGCGTTCGACCACATTGGCTTGAGTATTCGCTATGAGCTCTGGCACACACCTGCCGAGCGAATTGCCGAGCGCCTGGCATTTCTGCGCTCTGGGGAAGTGCTCGGAGCCAATGTCACTGTGCCGCACAAGCAAGCCTTCTTTGCTGCAGTGGACAGCGTCTCCGATGCCGCTCGGCGGGCCGGAGCAGTGAACACCATCGTAGTGCGCGATGGACATCTCCACGGCGAGAACACTGATATCCACGGGTTCATCGTGCCGCTGCAGGAACGCACGTTCCCATTTGCGGCGTCAAAAGCAGTTGTGATCGGCGCCGGCGGCGCCGCGCGAGGTGTTCTGGTCGCGCTCCTCGACGCTGGCATCGCCGAACTCATCATTCTCAACCGCACTACTCAGCGTGCCAACGAGCTAGCAACGCAAATGGTCGATCACCGCGTCCGCGCCATGCCCGCCAGCGACTGGCGCAACGCAGCAGATGGGGCAGCGTTACTGGTGAATGCCACGTCGCTCGGGTGGAGCGATACGACCCCCGTGATCGACCCAGCCGCGTTTTCACTTCTCGCTCCGAACGCCATCGCCTACGAT
The DNA here is from genome assembly GCA_003577355.1 of Chloroflexota bacterium. Classification (GTDB taxonomy): domain Bacteria; phylum Chloroflexota; class Chloroflexia; order Thermomicrobiales; family CFX8; genus CFX8. Next base: position 2,583 of record QEUZ01000238.1, read on the forward strand.
CTCACCTACCGCACGACACACTTCCTGCGAGCAGCGGCAGCCAGCGGTGTTGCCGCGCTTGACGGCCTCGACATGCTGGTACATCAAGGAGCGCGCTCGTTCGAGCTTTGGACGGGCCGCCCGGCGCCGATTGACCTCATGCTCGCCGCAGGACGCGCCGCCCGAGCTGCCCGTGAGACATAGCACGCTGGGCCGCCATTCGTGACTTCTTGCCTACGGCAGGCTCACCAATGCGCTGGTACGCTCATTCGTGTTGGGCAGTTGCACGGCCTACTGAATGTATGGACCTCGCCTGAGCGCGGAAAGCGGCGTATATGGACACGGGCTTTGTATTCCTCATAGCAATCTTCGCAGGTGGTCTGATTGGCTCAGCGATCAACTGGATCGCAACACGCCTGCCTGCTGATCTGCCAATGTCCGGTCCACCGTTGCGCGCCTGGGACGACCAGCCATCCGGTTGGGCATTCGTACCGTTCGTCGGTGCGCTCGACCGCGAAACCCGCCGGGTCGACTGGCCAAAGCTGGCGACCGATGCAGCCGCAGCTGTCATCGTAGCGATAGCGCTCGTGGTCAAGGGTCTCACATTTGATGGCTGGCGCGCGCTCGTTTTTGCGAGCGTCTTGCTACTGATCCTGCGGATCGACTGGCAGAACCATCTCATCTACTTCGCGACGATTATCCCGGGGTTGGCACTGGCACTTGGGTTTTCAGCTGCAGCGTCTTGGACGCAGTTCCTCTCCGCAGTCGCTGCTGGCGTGGCGGCAGCGTTCCTGTTCCTGCTACTGTTCATGCTGGCATTTGCGATCTACAAACAGCGCGCGCTTGGCTTCGGCGATGTGCTGTTAGCGGCGTTGATTGGGGCGATGACCGGCTTACGCGGCGTCGGAAGCGCGCTGATGCTGGGGATCATCCTTGCGGCGGTTGGTGGCGTGCTGCTCGTCGCGATCCGCGTCCGCAAGCGCACCGACTTCATCCCCTATGGCGCCTACCTCTCGCTCGGCGCTATTGTCGTGATCCTGCTCGGCCAATACTAGCGTGCCCGCAAGGCTCCCGCGGGTGACACTCCCCGTTCTTGTGGAGTGACCAGTAACGAGTGACCAGTGGTGTGATCGTCCGTGTCTGAAGCACTCGCGTGACATCGTCAGCGCTCGTTCCTGACGACGCGATCTCCCCTGATCCGACAGTGGATAATGGTTGGAACACTCGCCTGGATACAACTCTGGAGGACGAGCGCCTGCTGCGCATCACACAGGAGAGCACAGCCGACGCCATCAGGCCGCCGCTTGGCGACGCGCGTGTCCATCTCCCCGGCTGTACGACAGCAATAGTGGGTTGCCCTCGTTCTCACGTGTTTCCAGCCAGACCTTGCGGCCCCACAGTTGCTCGACCCCCTCTAACGTCTTCTCGGCATAGCTCAGGTCGAGGTCCCGACCGTTCCACTCGTGCCGCAAGAGCAGCTCACGGTTGCCGTTGTAGTCGGCATCGAGGGCGTGGATCGTCGGTATGCCAAAATCGGAAATCTGCTCAACAAGCCGGTCGCGGACTGCTTCCCACTGCTTTTCGGTGATGACGAGCGCGTCCGACCGCCGTTCGGCGTAGAACAGGTCAAGGTCACTGACGAGCTCTTCTGTCAAGTAGTTCCGCACCAGCGAAACATCACACTCCGTTTCGCGTAATTGGAACAGGCGTTCCCTGCCCGACCCATCCAGCGCGTTGAAGCGACGCTCTACGTCATTCAGTATCGTGAACCCCAGGTAGTACGGGTTGAGCCGACCCGGATGCGGTTGCAGCACGCTGGAGTGGAGTGCAGCGAACTCGAGGTGGTCGGTTGACGACAGGTCGAGCTCGCGCATGATCTGGACGTGCCAGTAGCTCGCCCAACCCTCGTTGATGATCTTTGTCTGCATCTGCGGGTAGAAGTAGAGCATTTCGCCCCGCACAATTTCGACGACGTCACGCTCCCAATCTTCCAGAATTGGCGATTCCCGCGCCAGGAAGAGAAGCAGGTCGCGACACGGGGTCGGGACCCCATCGCGGGCAGGCAACCGCGTGGACTGCTGCTGGTCCTCGCTCATCACCGGTTCCCACAAGTCGTCGTATGCACTCTGCCGGCGCGCAGGCGTCGCAGGTCGTTCGCGTCGCTCGGTCTCGGCGAATGGGTCAACGTGCTCTTCGATTGAGATGACCGCATCGAGCAGCTGTTCAACACGCTCCATCCCAAACTGGTACTCGTAACGCCGGAGTCGTTCTGCATTGAGCGTCACGGTGTCGATCATCCGGCGTGAGGTGCGCTGGTAATACGCGTTGTTGGCGAAGAAATCAGAGTGCCCCAGTACGTGCGCCACGACGAACTCGTTCTGCAACACGGTGTTCGATTCCAGCAGGAACGCCCAGCACGGGTTCGTGTTGATCACGAGCTCGTAGATCTTCGACAATCCGTAGTCGTACATCGTCTTCTGGGTCTGGTACAGCTTGCCGTGGGTCCAATGGGAAAAACGGCCGGGCATGCCATACGAGCCGAATTCATACATGATTGCCGCCGGCACCAACTCGAAGTGTGTCGGGAACGGGCGCAAACCCAGGCGCTGCGCGATCTCCCAGATCTGTTCGATGGAATCCCTGAGCCTGGCGAGGTCAGGGTCACTACGCCGCGCCACGTTGCGCCTCCTTCCCCGCGTTCGCGCCAAAGAAGCGCGTTAACGCTGGGTGGACATCCGCCTTATCCCCGATCGACACCGTGACAAATTTCGGCGACTCCAGGCGTCGCAATGCCTGCATCAGTGAGCTTTGATGCGTTGACCGTGTCTGACGGATCTCGCCATAGCCGAAGAGGTTCGAACAACGCAACAGTTCGGTTGCCAGCCGCACGCACACCTCGTTATCGCTCGGCCAGTTGTCGCCGTCGGAGAAATGGAATGGGTAAATGTTCCAGTCGTCGGGACGGTAGGTTTGCTCGACAAGGTCGAGCGCGAGCTGGTACGCGGATGACGCCTTTGTGCCGCCGCTCTCGCCCTTCGTAAAGAACTCTTCCTCACTCACTTGTTTCGCCTCGGTGTGGTGGGCGATGAAGACAATCTCCACACTGTCGTAACGGGTGCGCAGAAAGCGCACCATCCAGTAGTAAAAAGCGCGCGAAACGTATTTCTCAAAGGCGCCCATCGACCCGGACACATCCATCATCGCGAACACAACTGCGTTCGATTCGCGCCTGATGTCGCGCTCCCAGGTCTTGAAGCGCAAGTCATCCATTTCCATCCGGCCAAACCCACGACGACCCTGTAATGCGTTGCGCCGCAGGTTCTCACGGATCGTCCGGCGCTTGTCGAGGTTCGAGAACGGGCCACTGCGGCGGATGTCGGTGAAGCGCACCGTTTCCGCTGGGAGCTCTCGCACCCGCCTTTCCTCCAAGTTTGGGAGACTCAGGTCTTCGAACACGAGCGCCGCTAGCTCGTCAAACGTGATCTCGGCCTCATAGAAGTCGACGCCCGGCTGATCGCCCGCCTGTTGCCCGCTCCCGTTGCCGTTGGACTTTCCGTAGCGTTCAAGTATGTCGCCGACCTTGGTGTTGCCGTCCCCCTGGCCCACCCCACGTTTGTCGTTTGGGTCGTACCGGAACTTGTATTGCTCAAGCGTCCGAATCGGGACGCGCACGAGTCGCTTGCCATCGCTGGTAATGATCGACTGCTCGGAGACGATATCGGCTAAGTTGCGCCTGATCGCCTCCTTCACCTTCTGTTTGTGGCGCGCCTGGTCGACAATACCTTTGCGATGTAACGACCAATCGTCATGAGACAGTGAGAACGTCTCCATCGTGGACTCACCCCGTATTATCGGCCCGCTCGTCGCTCGAGCTAGCGGTTCAACAACGCACCGACGTAGCGCAACAGCTCATTCGCACAGACCGGGCAATAGCCGTGATCGCTCACCAGCCTGTCCGCCACCTCATTCATGCGGCGCAACTGCTCCGGGTCCGGGGTCTTGCTGGATGTCGTGATCTTCACGACATCTCGCAGGTCGGCAAAGAGCTTCTTTTCGATCGCTTCCTTCAGCCGGTCGTGCGAGGAGTAGTCAAACGTTTGCCCGCGTCGAGCGAGTGACGAGATTCGAATGAGGATCTCTTCCCTGAACTGTCGTTTGCCGTTCTCGGTGATCCCGATCTGCTCCTCGATCGAGCGCATGAGCCGCTCGTCCGGTTCAGACTCTTCTTCAGTAAATGGGTCTCG
>QEUZ01000535.1 GCA_003577355.1 Chloroflexota bacterium
TCTGGATTCTGGTCGTTGGCTGCGCCCGCTTGGCTGCCGCGAGGTGCCGCCGACACACGCGATAGCGGTAGATCGACGACGTTGTGCCGTTACGCCAGGTGAGCTGCCGCGCTCGGGCGCGTTTTGTCGGCGCCCCGACCCCTTCGACTAGTGTACGTACCCTGGAGCGATCATACGCCTGGAACCTGCTGGGCTGCTGGGCGCGCTAGCGCCTCCCGGTGGCTCCTGTGGCTCGCCACGCCTCTCAGCAGCCAACCGAGATCTCTGAACTACCGATCGCCGGGCCATCCGCACACACATGCAATCTGTGTTGCTCGCTCCGACGTGATGGCTTACGATCCGCGCAGCGCCCGTACGACCGAAATGGAGGTAATGATGCCGTCTCACGCGCGTTACATCACGGCGAGCCGGCTCATTGATGGGACAGGTCGTGCTCCAATCGAGGATGCGGTGGTCGTCGTCGAGCACGAGCGCATCGTCGCGGTCGGCGCGCGGTCAGCAATCCGGATCCCCGATGGCGCACAGGAGATCGCGATGGGTGAGCGAACCCTGCTTCCCGGTTTCGTAGACGCCCACAGTCACATCACGATCAATCCTGGTCTACGAGGGATTATCGGACAGCTCGAGGGACTGAATGAGCCACGCGAGCGCCAAGTGCTCCGCGGCGCCCGGAACCTGCGACTCGACCTTGCTTCCGGTGTCACAACCATGCGCATCGTCGGGGAAGTTCCGTATACCGATGTCGTCGTGCGTCAGGCGATTGAGGATGGCTTCATCGTTGGCCCGCGGCTGCTCATCAGTGGCCGGGCGATTACGTCATCGAACGGACATGGCTCGCTTGTGCCGCAGTGGATCGTCGATGGCGCAGATGAGATGCGGCGGGTCGTGCGCGAGCAACTGCGTCACCGGCCGGCGCTATGTGCGCAACGCAGTCGAGTACCTTGGTTTCACCGAAGCAGAAATTGCTGCGGCGATCGAGGAGACGCACCGTGTCGGACGGAAGATCGGTGCACACCTGCGGGCAGACCTCGATACAGGGTTGCGGTTATGCCTCAAGCACGGCCTTGACCTGACCGACCATGTTTTCCCAGTCGATGATGAATCAATCGACCTCTATCTCCAGGCGCAGGCAACATCGGTGCCGACGTATACGATTGCCCTGCAGACAGCGGTGGATTGGGAGGTGCTGCGCAGGAAGTCCATCGCCGAGCGGCTCGCGCACGTTCGCCAACTTGACGAGCAACGCTTGTCGCAAACAGTGTTCGATGACCGTGCCGTCGAGGCTCGTGTCCGGTTCGTCCGCGATCAAGCACCAGATGCATTCCGCCGCGCCGCCGCCGCTGGCGTGCCATATTGCCTAGGTACCGACGCAATGCATGGGTTGTTTGCCTACGAAATGGAGATTCTGACACGCTGGGAGATGCCGGAGATGGATGCCATCGTCGCCGGTACCCTGGCTGGAGCACGGGCGCTCGGTATCGACGACGAAACCGGCTCACTTGAGCCGGGTAAACTTGCCGATATCATTGCAGTCGATGGCAACCCACTGACCGATATCCAGGCTCTGGGACACGTGTCATTCGTGATGCGTGCTGGCGTTGCCTATGATCCGGCCGCCCTCTTGCACGGGGATACTCCGAGTTTAATGGCGTTCAGTTCAGCGCAGCCGAGACCAGCTTTGGCGGCACAGGGTGCGAGCGCTTGCTGTGGCTCAGGCCGGCGCTAACGACGAGCTCCGCCATCTTGAGCGTAACCTGAAGCGGATTGACCACCGGTACGCCGAGCGCTTCTTGTGCCTCAGCCGCGCGGAACGAGAGTGTGCCGCAGCCCAGCACAAGCACATCGGCGCGGTCATGTTCGATCACATCG
>QEUZ01000239.1 GCA_003577355.1 Chloroflexota bacterium
GAGGTTCGTCGCCGGATTTGCGATGGATGGATTGCGACGGAAGCGACCGGGATGTCCGAAAAGCGCGACTACTACGACGTACTCGGTGTGCCACGCACCGCCACCGACGACGAGATACGTAAGGCCTACCGGCGGCTGGCTCGCCAGTATCACCCCGATATCAACAAGGATCCGGGAGCCGAAGACCGGTTCAAAGAGATCAACGAAGCAAACGAAGTCCTGAGCAACGCCGAGCAGCGCGCGGCGTACGACCGATATGGGCATGCTGCTTTCAATGGCGGCGCGGGTGGGGACCCGTTTGGCTTCTCACGCTCGTCGCCGTTTGGTGACCTGTTCGAGTCGTTCTTTGGCGGTAGCGCGACCCGCAGCCAGCAGCGGACGATCCCCCGCGGCGGCGATGTCAAGACGACGATCGACCTCAGCTTTGAAGAAGCAGTGTTTGGGGTCGAGCGTGAGGTGCAGATCAACCGCTACGAACCATGCGACGAGTGTGGGGGAACGCGGATGCGTGGCGGCGTTGAACCGCCGACGTGCACCAACTGCAACGGCACAGGCGAGGTTCGCCGCGTGCAGAACACGATCCTCGGGCAGTTTATGACAGCCACCACCTGCGACCGCTGTGGCGGTGAAGGCAAGATGGTGACGGAACCTTGCCCGACCTGCCGGGGCCGCGGACGGGTCAGCAAGACGCGCACCATCGCGGTAAACGTGCCACCCGGTGTGGATGAGCAGGCGACGCTGCGCATCACCGGCCAGGGCGAGCAGGTGCGCAATGGTGTGAACGGGAACCTGTTCGTCGGCCTGCGGATCAAGCCGCACAAGGAGCTGGGGCGTTCGGGCAAACACATCCTCTACGATGCTCCCGTGAACATCGTGCAGGCGACGCTAGGGGACGAGATCCAGATCCCGACCGTCGATGGCCCGGTGACATTTACCGTGCCGCCTGGGACACAACCGAACCAGCAGTTCCGGTTACGGGGCAAGGGCGTGCCGGACTTGCGTGGCGGTGAGCGCGGAGACCAAATCGTGACCGTACATGTCGTGGTTCCGCACGAAGTAACAGCGGAACAGCGCGTGCTGCTTGAGCAATTGAGCGAAACGCTCGGCACTGCGACATTGCCGAAAGAGCGAGGCTTCTTCTCAAAGGTGAAGGACGCCCTGGGGGTTTCCTGACCCAATCGAGGACAAGGCAGAGACGCGGGGCGACACACTTGTCGCCCCGCGTCTGCTTGCCTCAGTTGAAATGTCTGGCGCTAATCACCTGAGGCGGATGCCGGTTGCGGTGAGCGTGAGAAGCGAAAACCGGGGATCAGCATCGGCGTGCGCGCGGCGTAGTCGCGATACTCGGGGAACACAGTACGCAGCGATTCTTCCTCCGTACGCGCTCGCCAAACCTGCAGGAACATTGAGAGCACGAACATGAATACGGTGAGCGGACTCGCGACAGCGATCGCGACGCCGGCGAGTGTGATGGCTTCACCCGCGTAAAGTGGGTGACGTACCCAGGCGTAGGGGCCGTTGGTAACCAGCCCGCGCACATCCGAAACGACACCAAAGTGGCGGCCCAGGAAGCGCAACGCATATAACGTGAAGATCATCCCGAAGACGACGAGTGCGGTTGCGACGAGACTGACCGCGAGAGGCAGCTCACGTGGGTCACCCATCCCAGTGATGCTGACAGCGGCGGTGACGGCGACCGGCAGCAGCCAGCCCTTGAGCCGCCGTTCGCGGTGGATCGGCTGCTTGCGGGTGAATGTAATGATCAGCAGCGAGGTGAAGAATAGCGCAGTGGAAAGCGCGTGGATGGTGGCCAACAGTGGAGTAAGCCCGAATCCGGCGTCAATGATCTCCCGAGCATCGGCCAGCATGCGTTTCCACCAGCCGAATGAGGCGAGGGCGTAGAACAGCGCGATCCCTGTCATCGGCAGCATGGACCGGACTCGGGGGCGCTTGAACACGCGCGCCTGCGGTTGTTGCGGGGTGGCTATCTCCATCGGTGCCCCAATTCAGACGTCGATCGAACCGAGCCGTTGGACAAACAAAGACGCGGACCCTTGAACGGAGAGGGTCCGCGTGCGTGAAGCGCTAGAAACTACTGGAGAAGCCCGTGATCGTTGACGAAATCGTGCCCTGGAACGTGGTGAGCGCCGCGGCACATGCGACTGCGACCAGGAGCATCACCAATCCGTATTCGACTAGCCCTTGCCCGCTCGCGCTGCGTCTGCACATCTCGCACCCCGATTCGCGAGGGAAGCTGGTCGATGTGGCGCTCGCCAAGCTACTGGCGAGCGCCAGCCGAGTCGCTCGCCCCGTTACAGCGAGCCGCCGATGTCAGCGAAGACGCCGTCGATATCGCCCTGGAGGGTGGTGAGCGCAGCGGCGCACACAACCGCGACCAGAGCAATGATCAGAGCGTACTCAACCAAACCCTGGCCCTCATCCTCGCGGCCGAGGAAGGAGTCGATCATCGCGGCGAAATACTGAATCATTGGGGCATCCCTTTCGACATACACTGGCTACTACTGCGACAAGATCGGTCCATATTCACTCTCCGCGATCCGCTGGACCCATTCGGTCGCTGGAGGCCGTTCGATCCGGTTCCGTTCAGCCGTCTCTCACGACACTGCGATCATATGGGGCGCCCCTGGGGTTTGTAATGAGCCGGAGATACCGGTGTGCGTCGGTTTTCGCGTACTGAGGTACTAGCAAGAAGTACTAGGCTCGCTGTCATGCTCTGCTATGCAGCCAACTTCTGACAGACGCCAACGGCCGGCAGTTCGCCGGCCGTGACCTTTAGGTGGCGAGGCGGGTAGTGTTGCTATTCGAGGCCCAACGGTACGACAATCGACAATCGCATGCCGTTCGCGATTGCTTCGCGTTGCACATTGGCGCCGATCAGCTCTACTGTCGTGCGGATGTAGTCGTCGTTGACGAACCGTTCCACAGCGGCAGGAGTCGTCCGATGGAGGGAAGATGCGTCGAGTCGCACAAGCAATTGTGCATCCTCGAAGCGGACATCAATGACAACTTGCGTGCCAACTCCTGGGGTGACCAGTGCGCCAAGCGCGAGCTGGATCAGGCGAAACAACGCCACGCGGGTGTACGGGTTGATCGTATCGTCGCGCTCGGCTCCGTTGACGGTGACGGTCGAACCTGTTTCTCGCCCGAAGTCGTTGACGTACCGGCGTAACGTCGCGACCAGTCCCAATTCGTCTAACGGCAGCGGGCGAAGCTCCAGGATTGTGCGCCGGATATCCAAGAGCGACTCGGCAGTAAGCGCACGCAGGCCAGCGAGCTCGTCACCGACCTGATCAGGGTTGCGCTCGGCGACATGTTGGACGATCTCAGTGCGCAGGATCATGTTGGCGAGTACTTGCGCAGGGCCATCGGTGAGCTGGCGGGCGACGCGGATGCGCTCGCGCTCTTGTGCCGTGATGATGTCCGCCGCGATATCTCTCTCGCCGTCATGCATCATCCGCGTGCCGGGAAGGACCTTCGTACGCGAGTCGCCGAGCGCCTCGGTGCCGTGTCCCTTGTTGATTTCGGCCAGGTTCAACAGGATGCGCAACTTCTCATGTTGTTCAACGATGCTCTCGCGCCGAGACTCCAGCTGTTCCAGTTGGTTGCGCATACTGAAGAGCCGCAGATGGATATCGTGCGCTGCAGTGTAAGCATCGCGAATTTCGGAGCGCGGGAACGATTCGAGGCTGGATTCCATCTCACGCAGGCGCACATTGGCCTGCTGCTCGCGGATGGACAACCGGTCAACCTCGGTCTGTGTCTGCTTCAGCAGCATCGCGATCTCTTGAAGCGCCTGGTTCCCCTGTTCCAGTTCGCTCCGACACTCTTCAGCAAGGGTCGTCAATCGGTCGGCGAATTCACGTGTTTGTGGTGGGGGTAGCGACATCGTTTGACTCCAGTGTGCGGCGCAGTACCGGCCGGTGAGTGAGTAGATCGACTCATCCGCGTTTCAGGCTACGGGTTCCTGCGACGCTGTGCCACGGGAGAATCGTCCCAAAATCGCAACGGAGACAGTCGGGAACTCCTGCGTACGTACGCGACACAGTTGCCGAACGGCTCCAAGTTGGATACACTGCATGCGCACGCACGTCCGGTGGCGGGTGGTGAAATGGTATCACAAGGGCCTTTGGAGCCTTTGTTCCAGGTTCGAATCCTGGCCCGCCAGCCCGTCCGTGGGTTAGCGCATCTCTATGTCGACTGGTGAAGATCAGGTTGAGTTCGACAATCCCCGCAGACGCATCCGAGCCTCCGTCACCCTGGGGGAGGGTTGCCGTCATTGTCCTCACCGCCGGTCGTGGTACGAGGATGCGTTCTTCCTTACCGAAGGTCTTGCACCCGATCGCCGGCCTGCCGATGATCGACCACGTGGTGCGTGCTGCGCAGGGCGCCAATGCTGCGCAGATCATCCTCACAATTGGTCCCACATCAGAGGCGTTGCGGTCTCGCTACGATTCCACTGTTGAGCTGGCCTGGCAGCCAGAACCACTCGGCACCGGGGACGCTGTGGCAGTGGCTCTGCCGCTGTTGGGGCCACACATTGAATGGGTCCTCGTCATCTACGGCGACCACCCATTGATCGACTCCTCGACGCTTGCCAATCTCATGAGTCGCGCGATCGCCGAAGGGCCGATCTTGGCGTTACTCACGTTCGACCTCGCTGACCCCGGCCCGTACGGTCGGTTCCGATTCGGACCGGACGGCCGAATAATTGGCACTGTAGAAGCGGTCGACGACACGAGCGACCGGCAAGCGGTGACGACGGTCAACAGCGGTATGTGCGCGTACCGGCGCGACTGGCTCGAGGGGCATATCGGCCGGTTGCCGCTGAGCCCCAAGGGGGAATATTACCTGACCGGGCTTGTGGAAATGGCCGCCGCGTCTCGCTGGCCAGTCAATCCGGTGATCGCGGTACCCGCGCCGGTGGAGCTGGCGCTGGGCGTCAACGACCGGGCTGAGCTTGCAGAAGCAGAGCGCCTGCTGCGCGAGCGCATCAACCGCCGGCATATGTTGGCCGGGGTCAGCATTGTTGACCCAGCCTCGACGTTCATAGATGTCGATGTCGAGATCGGTAACGACACGCGCATCGAACCAGGTTGCATGTTGCGAGGGTCCACGGGGGTTGGATCAGGGTGTGTGATCGGCCCCGGGAGTGTTATTGAGGATTCGATTATCGGCGACGATTGTCGGGTGATGAGCTCCTGGTTGGAGCAGGCGCGGGTTGGTGCTGGCGTGACGATCGGACCATACGCTCACCTGCGACCTGGCGCGATTGTAGGAACAGGCGCGCGCATCGGCAATTTCGCCGAGATCAAGAACGCAACCCTCGGCAGCCAGAGCCATATGCACCACTTTGGCTATGTTGGTGATGCGCATGTCGGGGCGCGCGTCAATATTGGGGCAGGTGTAGTTGTCTGCAACTACGATGGACGCGAGAAGCACCACACCGAGATCGGCGATGATGTGTTTGTCGGCAGCGACACCCTGCTGATCGCGCCGGTCGCGCTCGGAGCTGGCAGCAGCACTGGTGCAGGCTCGGTCGTGACCCGCTCCGTCGCACCGGGAGCGGCCGTGCGCGGGGTGCCAGCCAGAGTGGTGCCAAGGCCGGAAAGCGACGGTTCAGGATAATGACGGAGAACACATTCTGATGGATGGGCGGCTACAGGTCTTCGCTGGAAACGGGAACCGGCCACTCGCGGACGAGATCATGAGTGTGCTCGAGGCCCCGCTGGGCCGCGCCATCGTCGGGAGCTGGCAGAACGGCGAAACGCGCGTCAAGCTGGAAGAGAACGTGCGTGGTTCGGATGTTTTCGTCATCCAGTCGCTCAGCCATCCGGTCAACCATCACTTGGTTGAGCTGTTGATTATGATCGACGCCATCCGGCGCGCGTCGGCCGCGCGGGTTACTGCGGTCATCCCCTATTTCGCATATGCCAAGCAGGAAAAGAAGACCAGCGGACGCGAACCAATCAGCGCCAAGCTGCTCGCCAACCTGCTGGTGACTGCGGGAGTGGACCGTATCCTCACGCTGGACCTGCACGCTCCGGCGATTGAAGGGTTCTTTGATATCCCGGTCGACCATATGCGCGCAACGCCACTGCTTGCCTCGGCCTTTCGCAAGCTCGGGATTGATGATCTGGTTGCTGTGAGCCCGGATGCGGGTGGAGTGAACCGTGCCGAGGAGTTCCGCCTGCGCGCGGGAGCTTCATTGGCGATTATCTCAAAGAAGCGGCCCGGGCCGGACACGGCGGAGTTTATTGAGATGGTCGGGGATGTCGAGGGGAAAACGGCGGTCATCGTGGATGACATGATTGCCACCGGATCGACATTGGCCATCGCTGCTGAGAAGCTGTTGGAGCGCGGCGCACAGCGTGTATTCGCGTGTGCGGTGCACCCCGTGTTCGCTGGCGACGCGATCAAGGTCATTGAAACGTCTCCGTTGGAGCGGGTGATCGTTACCGATACCTTGCCGTTGCCCAACAGATGCAGTTCAAAGGTCGAGGTGCTGACTGTCGCGCCGTTATTGGCAGAAGCGATCACCCGCATTCATAAAGACTTGTCGATCAGCGCCCTCTTTAACTAAACGGGCTGAACGGTCGCGCGTCCAGCTTGCGCTGATCATTGGGCGGTAGTGGAAAGGAACTGATTGAGTACCAGTCATTGGTTCGAGTTGGTCGTGGCCGGGATCGCCCTCCTTGTCCTGGCGTTGTCGTCTTGGGTCGAGATAAGCCTGTCCTCAGCAAGTCGAATCAATCTTCGGCGGCTGCT
>QEUZ01000240.1 GCA_003577355.1 Chloroflexota bacterium
TGGGATGACCTCCGCCTCGCTCGACGTGTCGTCGTCGCCGCTCGACACAAGCACGCCGATGATCGCCAGCACGATGATCAACCCCGCCAGCCCCAGCGCTGCAAAGCAGCCCCACTTGAAGATGCGCATGATGCCGCCTCCCGCTGCTGGAGCGACTGGCACAGTTGTTGGGGCAGCCATGCGCTTGCTATGGAGGTGTGCAGCAAGCTCGGCAGCATCTCGCTCGTCCGCTAGCGTCAGGGTTGTCAGCGGAATGCCGCGCCGGTGGATGGAGACGACTGCGCCAGTGCGATCAATGCGTTCGATCTGCGCAATCGCAAGCGAGGCGACAATTTCGCCGCTTGGCGACCAGACTTCGATGATGCCTCTATCGGCACGGACCCGCCCGCCACTGGCTAGCAGATAGCCGCCATCGTTCTGTTGCAAACGAGTGTCCCTTCAATGCTATGCATGTGCCGAGAGACAAAACTTGCGTATACAGATACTACCATGGCTTGCGGTGCCTGGCAATTGGCGCTGCGGGTGTGTGCGTGGCGATCGGTCGGCTGGATGGTGCTGCTCAGCGACGCTAATCGCGACGCAGAGCGAAGCCTTCCGGCAGGCCGGCGCGTAGCTCTGTGACGACGCGGTCCAGGTCAGCCCCCGGCGGCCCACTGAGGACCAGGCGCTGCGTCGCGGGTCGAGGTCCCGCTGCTGGTCGAGTGCGCAGATCTGACCGCAGGATCAGCCCGTGGTAGAGCAGGAAGAGGAGTGCGACAACTGCGATCCCGGTTGGGCCGCTGATGTCGCTGACGAAATCGCCGCGTCCGCTGACATTGAGCAGCGCCGACAACACGCGATAGAGGATGACCGACAGCCCTCCGAGCAATGCGATCATTGCGCCACCGAGGGCGCTATAGAGGTACACCCGGCGTGTCGTCGCTTCGCGTTCTGCCGCAGGGTCATGTTCGAGCCAGCGCTGCACGCGGTACCACTGCCAGATCCACGTGGCCGCGCCAGTGATGGTGACGGCGGTAAAGACGCTCACTTGCTCGCGCCAGCTGTCGCCGCTCGTTGTCAAGGATCCGTTACCGGAGCTTAGTGCGGCGAGCACCAGCGCCAGGAGGCGGGCTAGACCAATCCCCGCAAAGGCCAACCCGATGAGCGCAACGCCATAGGTGTAGAGCCTGCGGACCCCGATCTGCAGTGGTGCATCACCGAAGGCCTGCGCTTCGTGGGTGATCTGACGCTGGTGGTACAGCCAAAGCACACCAAACGGGACAAGCCGCAGGAGCAAGCTGATCAGACGCGCCAGGAAGTCCCCATCGGCGGATGAATAGACCCCCAGCACCCTGCTGAACAGCATATCGAGGATCTGTATCGCCGTCACCAGCGCCAGGACCGTGCCGGTGAAGGCAGCGATGTAGAGGTAGCTCCGCCGGATGACCGCGCGTCGCTCGCTGCGCGTCAGCCAGCCTTCTCCAGTGACGATGTGCAGGCTGTAGACCCAGTGCGTACCCCACAGCAGCAGGCCGACGAGTGCATTGCTCAGGCTGTCGGACAGTGACGCCGCCCACCAGCGGTCGGCACGCACGACCTCATCACTCGGCGGGAACAGGGCCTCGACCGTGACATCGAGCAACCCGACAACGCCAGAGAGCAGGAGCATTGCCCCTGCGAAGGCGGCCAGATAGAGATAGAGGCGCACCGGCCACTGCGCTCGTTGTGGCAAGGCTCCGGCGCGTTCGTCTCTGCGTCGTACCCAGGCGTGGTAGGCCCACAGGCCGCCCGCTGTTGCGATGAACGCCAGCGCTTCTGGGACACCGCGGCGGGAGTAGACGAGGGATGTGTCGCTGCTGACGGCAATGAAGAGCCGGTAGAGCGCGTCGCGCAGTGCTGTTGCGAGATAGACCATCGACAGCGCCAGCGCAGCCGCGAGGTACAGTGCGCGCAGTCGAGACTGCCGCTCGCGCTCGTCGCGTGATGCCCAGCGTTCGGCCAGGAGCCAGTGGGCACCCCAGATCGGTAACGCAACCAACACCATTGCGACGTGGATGCTCAACTGCCGGCGCAGATCGCCCTCGCCGCCAATCAACAGGTCGACGTCGGACCAGACCTCGTCCACACGGGTGAAGACGAGCTCCAGCAGGTTCGTCAGCCCGATCGCCAGCAAGAACAGACCGGTTGCAGCAATGACATACACATACACCCGTTTGGCGATATCGAGCGTGGAATCCTGTGCATTCGTGGCGTTTGGTTGCTCAGCAGTCACCGGTGTATCCCTGTCGTTGCCTACAGCAGCAATGGTCAGGCAGGACGCTAGAAACAGACATACGGCTCATCGACGCGCCACTGGCCGTCTTCCAGCTTCATCGGGACTGTCTGCGTGTACTCGTACTGGTCAAAGTCAAAGATCGAGGAACTGGCCTCCTGGACAGTGACGGTGATGATGGCGCGGTCGCCAGTCAGGACGGTGTCGGTGATCCGCACGCGCCGGTCATCCGTCCCGCCACAGTACGGGCTGGGGAAGTAATCGTCGTCTTTGACGCGCTCGCGGGCCGAGGCGGAGAGGAGCGCCAGTGCCGCCTCACGATCTCCGGTGCGGAGTGTCTCAACATACTGCTGCAGCGCTGCTTCGGGAGAACCGGGAGGGAAGTCCTGCGGCTCCGAAGAACCGGCAGCCAGCACGACGACGACTGCGATAAGCACCAGCGCCAGCACCCCTGCGCCGATGGCTAGGACGGTACGTTCCGGCTTACCCATGGTGTCTCCGTTGTTCACTGGCCGGTGCGCGGTGACCGGAGGGCGTGTATCGCTGCCTGTTCAGTATGCTGGAGATGATACGTCGTTGTCGGCGGAAATGTTCCGTATACTCGCCGGAATGGCCGGGTGGAGCTGAGCACAAACACAGACCCCCACGGCTCTCTCACACGCGCAATTGCCAAAAGATGAAAGGGAGAGGGATGGAGACGCTACGCGACGCCAACAAAGGCATACACCCGATTCTGGAACAGGATCACCCCTGGATCTTCATCGACTCCTGCATGCAGGCGTGGCCGGATGCGCGCTATGAGGACGCACACCGGCACGGTGTGACAGCCTACGCCGTCACCGCCTGGCGGCCGCACGCCAACGTCGAACAGGCGATGGAAGAGGGCATGTTCTGGCATCTGGTTGCCCGCAAGTACCCCAATTGCATCGTCGTCGAAACGGCCGAAGACATCCGGCGGGCCAAGCGCGAGGGCAAGGCGGCGTTCCTGATGGCCGCCCAGGGCGGCGACTTTATTGGGAACAAGCTCCACCGCATCGAGGCGTTCTGGCGGCTGGGGCTGCGGATGATGCTGCCGGCCTACAACACGACGAACCAGATTTGCGATGGCGCGCTGGACCGTACCTCCAGCGGCCTCACCCGCTTTGGCGAGCTGGTGGTAGACGAGTGCAACCGGGTCGGCGTGCTGCTCGATTGCACCCACCTGGGCAAGCAGGCGTCGCTGCAGATCATCGACCGCAGCAGTAAGCCGGTCGTGTTCAGCCACTCCAACCCCAATGGGGTGGTGCCGAACCCGCGCAACATCGACGACGACCAGATCACCGCCTGCGTTGCCCGTGGCGGTATCATCGGGCTGGCCCCTTGGGGGCCGCTGGTGATGAAGCCGGATACCACCCACTGGCCGACTGTCGACGACTTCATCGACCACGTTGATTACGTTGCCAACCTGGTCGGCAATACCGACCACATCGGCATCGGCACCGACATGTCGCTTGGGACGTACCCGGACCACGAGCATGACCCGTGGGGCGAGCCGGAGTACCCAGACGTTGCCGGGCGGTATGGCCGGCTCATCACAACCGACGTGCGCTCGCCATTGCGAGCCTTGAATGGATGGTCGAACTACACCCAGGTGATCAACTTCGCCGAACGGTTACAGGCGCGCGGCTACAGTGAAACCGACGTGCGCAAGATCCTCGGTGAGAACTATCTGCGCGTCTTCGCTGAGGTGTGGGGCGGCTAACCTGCCGTCGAGCGACGCGGCCAGCAGCGGCGACAGGAGCAGGTGATGCCCAGCAAGGAAAAGAAGCGCCGCATGCTCGCGAGCAGAGAGTCCCGCGCCAAGCGGACTGGTGGCGCGGTCAGCACGTTGCCGCCGATGCGACACGCCGTTGCTCGCACGCCGGCGACGAGCTGGCCAGTTGTCGAAGTGTGGGTGTCCACCGGCTGGCATCTGCCAGGCGCGTTACCGCAGATTGTGGTTGTGCGTCAGGACGCTGGCAGCGAGGCCATTGTGGCCGCGACATTCTTGGTCGACCTCGGCTGCCTTGGGGTGAAAAATGCAGATGTCAAGCGCTACACCTCCCTGGAGGTGTTCCGCGTGACGATGTTCGCGATGTTCGATGACCTGCAACCGATGGAGCCGATCGATCTCGATTCGGCGGCGAAGATCATCCGTGAGGGGCTGCGGTATGCCGAGTCGCTCGGCTTTGTGCCGCACCGGGATTATGCCGCTGCGGCACGCTACCTGGAAGGCGCAGACCCCGACGCATCTGCGCTTGATGTCCCACTGGGCGAGAATGGGAAGCCGTACTTCATGAACGGGCCATACGATGATGTGCCGGCGATCCTGGCACAGCTCGACAAGGCGGTTGGCAGGGGCAACTACACGGCGACGCTCTTTGCTGGTCCGCCGGATGTGGATTGGTAGCGATGCTCGGAACGCCGCGCCCCCTGCCAGCTGGTTTCCGGTCGCGTCCACCGGATATGTCTGAAATCGAGCAGGTCGTCGCGCTGATCAATCGCTGCTCACTGGCGCTGACCGGCACGGCCGATACCTCGGTCGCTGACTTGCGACGCTACTGGGAAGACCCTGAACGCAACCTGCGCACCGATAACTGGGTAGTCGAAGGGGAAGCCGGGCGGTTGGTGGCGTGCGCTGAGCTGTACGAGTTCCCGCCCTACACCGAGTACGAGTACGAGCTCTACGTTGACCCGACGTATACCGAACGGGGAATCGGAGCACACCTGCGCGATCTTGTCGAACAGCGCTGTCGCGCAACAATGCACCTCGCGCCACCCGGTGAGCGGGTGTACATGCTCACCCCGATCTGGTCGCCCAACGAGGCCGCCAGGAACGTACTGGAGCGCGAGGGCTTTCGACATGTGCGCGACTGGACGCGCATGGAGATCACGCTCGACACCCTGCCACCGGAGCCGGCCTGGCCCGCGGGCATCAGCCTGCGCACGCTGCAACCCGGCGACGAAGAAGCCACCTGGGCAGCGACTGAGGACGCCTTCCAGGACCACTGGGGATACTCGCCACTGCCGTTTGCGGAGTGGCGCTACTACAAGATCGACAACGTCGACGGGTTTGACCCAACGCTGAACTTCCTGGCCATCGACGATGCAACGGGTGAGATTGCCGGAATGGCGCTCTGCCGCGCGGAGAGCCCTGGTGACCCGGGTGCGGGGTATGTTGTTGACTTGGGAGTGCGCCGGCCGTGGCGCAGGCGCGGGTTGGCGCTCGCGCTCCTCCAACACGCCTTCTATGAGTTCGCCCTGCGAGGCAAGCGGCGCGTTGTACTGACAGTCGATGCCCAAAGCCTGACCGGCGCGAACCGCCTCTATGCGCGGGCTGGTATGTCCGTTTCTCGCCGGCAGCTGTACTTTGAGAAGGAGTTACGACCGGCAGCCGTGGACGACGGGACAGCCGCCGGATGACAGCGAACAGGGGTTGCGGTGCGCTCGATTGCGCCAATGAATCCGGTCATGTGCTGGATGTGTCCCGATGAGACTGTAGGGCGATGGCTCGTCGCGGTGCGCCACAACGGGCGGGGACCAAGTCGAATACCGCCGAACGGGTCGATGTGCGGCTGGGGCGCTACGACAGCGACGGCAGCATTCCGGTCGAGATCACCGGGAGGCGGGCACGGGTTGAGGGTGGCATCCCCAATGAGACGGTGCGGCTGGCGTTACACGGGCGGCGTGACCGCCCGACCGCCGAAGTTGTTAGCATCCTCGAACCCTCGCCAGAGCGGGTTGTGCCGCGTTGCCCGGTCGTCGCAACCTGTGGTGGCTGCGAGTGGCAGCACCTCAGCAGTGCTGGCCAGCTGACCCACAAGGCGGCCATCGTCCGGCGCTTGCTCGCGGCCCAGCGCCTGCCTACCCGCATCGATGCTATCCACCCCATGGACCCACCGTGGGGCTACCGTATCCGCGCGCAAATCGCGCTTGGAGCAGAAGCCGGTTTCCGGGTGCGGCGCGGCAAGCAGATCGTCGGCCTGCGTACCTGCCCGGTCAGTCACCCGTCCATCTCCCGACTGCTGGAGGATGTGAACCGCCTGCTGCGCCTGCGTACTCTGCCGGACTACCGCGGGCGCGCGTTGCTCCACGCGCAGGTCGTTGGCTCGCCGGAGTCCCCGGGGCTGCAACTGGTACTGGAGGGGGTCGATGGCCTGCGGCTGGAGCCGAATGTTGCAGCGCGCGCCACAGCAGATGCGCTGATGGCGCTGCGCGGCGTCACAAGCGTCGCGCTGCAGCTCGGCGCAGGCGACATCGAACAACTGGCCGGCCCGGCGCTCTCTCCAATTCGCCTGCTAGGACACGACCTGCTCCTGCCGCCTGGCTCGTTCTTCCAATCCAACTGGACGCTCCTGCCGCGTCTGCTGGAACGCGCGTTGGAACTCGCGGACATCACCCCCGGCATGTTCGCCGCCGACATCTACGGTGGTGTGGGTGTGTTCGGGCTGTTCATGGCCGAACAG
>QEUZ01000241.1 GCA_003577355.1 Chloroflexota bacterium
CTCGCCATTTTGGGGTTGCTCTGGTCGCGCAAGCTGGACGCGGATAGCGGCGGCTGAACAGCCCAGAACGCAGAGACGTTGCAGAAAGGGAGCCGGTGAAGGGCATCATCCTGGCAGGCGGGTTGGCGACGCGCCTCTACCCACTGACGCACGCCACCAACAAGCACCTGTTGCCGGTGTTCGACCAGCCGATGATCTACTACCCGATCATGACCCTCGTGTCAGCCGGGATCGACGACGTCATCGTTGTGACCGGCGGGCCGCATGCTGGGCATTTCCTGCCGGTGCTGCGCAATGGCAAGGACTTCGGCCTGCGCCACTTGGAATACACCTACCAGGCAAATAACGGCGGCATTGCCGAGGCGCTGGGGTTGTGTGAGGAGTTTGCCGATGGCGAGCCGGTTTGCGTGATCCTCGGCGACAACACGACCGATGCCGATATCCGGCCCAGCGTTGAGCAATTCAGCGGTGGGGCGACGATCTTTCTCAAGGCCGTGCCGGACCCCCAACGCTTCGGCTGCCCGGTGTTTGACCCGGATGATCCGCAGAAGATCGTGCGCATTGAGGAAAAGCCGGCCAACCCACAGAGCAACTACGCCGTCACCGGCCTCTACATTTACGATGGCGGGGTCTTCGACATCGTGCGCACCCTCACCCCCTCCGACCGCGGCGAGCTGGAGATCACCGACGTCAACAACCGCTACCTCGAACAGGGTACGCTGAGCTGGGTGGAGCTCAGCGGGTTCTGGAGCGACGCCGGCACGTTTGAAAGCCTCTACCGCACCAACCGCTACTGGGCAGAAAAGAAGAGCGCCGCTAGCTCCCTCTAGCCCAAGCGTGGATCAGGTTCCCAATCGCCGCACGGACACCAGTCGATATCGCTGGGTGGCGAGATACCGCTGCCGTCCGAGGGCAGCCCAAATGTCGTGCTGTAGGGGAACTCCTCCCGATCCGGGTGCAGGGTCGACACCTGGCCGCGATGCTGCACCAGGTTCGGTACCGGCGCGATCAAGGGGATGGCGTGACGACGCAGGTAGGCAGCAAAATGCAGGTCCCAGCCGAGGCGGCCAGAACGCCACGTCAGTAGCTCCTCAACCAAACCACGTGGTAGCAGGAGCGCTTGCGAGCCCCAAAACCAGTGCATGCGGCGCACACGGACAATCCGCTCCGGCAGCACCGTCTCGCGGTTGGCCTGCTGGAGCTGCTGCGGGTAATGTTGCCAACCGACAAGGAACAGGGTGACAGGCGCGCCAAGCCAAAGCAGGCCCGGAAGCCAGACTTCCAACTCCGGCGCGACCTGAACGTCATCTTCACTGAAGATCAGGTGACTCGCCTGCGGGTATTCGTCCAGCAGCCGGCGGAGCATCGTCTCAGCATTGACGAAGGCCGATTTTTCCGTCCTGGGCCAATCTGCCGGCTGCACCTGCACGAGCGGTTCGATACCGAACTGCCGCCACTCGCCGAGCGTTTCGCGCAGAGTTTGCTCCCGCCCCGGCACACTGTAGACACCAATGGCAACCGCATCGAAGGCGCTCACGCCAGCCATCTACCAATCATTCGACGAACAGGCATCAAGTGGAGTGACCAGTGGTTTGACCGACTGTGCCCGAAGCACGCGCGTGATGTCGCAAGCGCTCGTTTCTGGCGAAGCGAGCCACCCTGACCCGACAGTGGACGGTTGGTTGGAACACTAGCGCCGTGTAACACGGTTTGTCACGTCCAGCGCACGCGGGTCGGGATGCCATGCACCATAGACACACCAGTTGTTGTCGTGCGGCGGTGAGATGGCGCTGCCATCCCCGGCAAGCCCGAACGAGCGGCTATGCAGTACGTGGCGGTCCGGATGCAAGCTGGACACAACGTCGCGGTGCTGCGCCAGGTTGGGGAACACGCTGTACAACGGCACACCATGTTGCAGCAGGAACTGCTGGAGGTGCACATCCCAGCAGTAGAAGCGCGAAGGCCAGTCACGCACCTGCTCTGCGATCTCGCGTGGCAACCAGACGCACTGTGAACCCCACCATTCGTGCAGCCTGTGGACCAGGAAGATGCGCTCAGGCAGGGGGTTGTGACTACGCAGCCGGCTGCGGAGCGGGCTGGGGTAGTGCCGTTCTCCATCGAGCACCAGGGTAACTGGTGCGTTGAGGTGTTTGCACGCCGGTATCCAGTACGGCAGCTCCGGCGAGAGCAGCACGTCGTCTTCGCAGTACAGGATGTACCTGGCGTCGCGGCATTCGTCCAGCACGCGCGCCAACAGGGCATCTCCGTTGCGGCGCGCCGATTCTCCGGTGTGTGGCCAGTCGTCCGGCTGCAGTTGCACCAGTGGGGTAACGCCAAAGCGACGCCATTCGGCCACGGTCGCCGCAAGCGCCTCGGCCCGAGACCGCACGGTCGGGATCCCCACCGCAACATCCGCGAAGAGCTGCTCCACAGCCAGCCCAGTCAACTCCAGATCACCATTACCACAACGCCACTGTCACATCGTGTGGCGCGACTCCGGCGTCTCGGTTTCACCGGAGCGGCGCGTCACCCACCAGGCGCCGCGCTCGCCATCGGCCGCCCGCTGCTGCGGCCGCAGCCCAGCCCCGGCAAAATTACCGACAAGCGCGCCAGCGATAGCCGGAATGACACACCAGAGAAAGAGCAATAGCACCTGCTGGCTCACATAGTTCTGAAAGGCGATCGTTGATATCGCAATGTCGAGCCAGACCGGCGCATAGATCACCCCGCCGTAGACTGCCGCAGCCGCCAGACACATAGCGATCGACAGGATCACCGCCGCCTTGGGGGACTCCACCGCCAGCCCCAGCAGCAGCGCCAGGACAAACGCGGCGGCGAAGATCAGCGCACCGCCGAAATGCGGGGTCACGTAATCGCGCAATGCAGCGCCGGAGTGCAGCGCCGCCGACGACATCCCCAACGTCGTACACAGCCAGATCACTCCGACGCGGACAATCCAGAGCAGCCGGATGCGGCGGAGCATCAGCGACCGCCCCCAAACCCGCTCGGCAGTGGCACGACCCCGATCTCACCCCGCACGTCCAACCCACGCGCGCGTTGGATGCCGGCAAAGCGGAAGGTGGCGTTGCCGCGTACTGCGAGCTCACTTGTGCCGGCTAAAGGCAATTTACTGAGGGATGTCACCAGAATCTCCAGGTCGACCAGCCGAGATTCACCAACCGGGACCGCAACTGGAACAAACGGATCGTAATTTGTGCCGGCGAAGTCCTCCCCAAACAATAGGTGGATGTCCAGCGATTCCAATGTCGCCGCCCGCGCCGAGCCGTTCGTCACCACGAAACTGAGGTGCGCTCTTCTGCCATCCGGCGCAAGCCAGGCGAATGAACCCTGCTGGTACTCCACCGTGACATTGGCGAAGGCACGCGACGTGCTGACGTACTGGCCAGCCCCATCGCGCAGCGACCAGCCACCAACGACGCCGACGAGCAGCGCAACCGACAGGACGATCTGGTTGAACCACCGCGACACAGCACGCCTCAGTTCTGGAACGGGCCAGCGCCACAGGCCCGCCGTTGGCGCGCGTCAGTATAGCGAAGCTGCCAGCCTGCTGAGGGGTAAGCACGCTGGCAGGAAGCGCCCGATTGGATGCTGCTAGCAGCCGGGGCCAGCGTCGATCACCCCACCGAAGTCGGTTGTCCAGAAATAGACGTATTGGTCGTTGGGGTCGACATGCAAGCCGATGCCGATCGCCTTCAGGTTGGGGTTCTTCATGTTGGCGTCATGGCCGCTGGAGCTCTTCCAGGCGTTGAAGACCTGCTGTGCAGTGGAGTAACCACGCGCGATGTTCTCCGCCTTGTACGTGTTGTAGTTGTAGCCGGCGTCGGACATGCGGTCCCACGGGCTCGGGCCAGACTGCCCAGGCGGCAGCGGCAGCTTGGTGTTATGGTCGAAGTAGTTGCGCTCCTCCATATCGGCGCTGTGGCGATACGACGCAATGTTGAGCGCCCGCGACACCCGGAATGGTTCCAACCCCAGGCTCTGACGGTAGTTGTTGATGAGCGTCAGGAACTGACTTTCGGTGTCGTTCAGGCAGCGAGCTTCGTCTGGGTTGCTGCCGGACCCTTGTGTGGCGGTCGCCGTGCTGGTTGCGGTGTTGGTCGCGGTTGCGGTGCTGGTTGCCGTGGCGGTTGGCGTCGATTCGCAGGCGATGCCGTCGCGGTCGGGGTCCAGGTTATGTGGGTCCGGCGGCAGCGCCCTGAAGTCCCGTTGCCAGAAGTCGTCGCAATCGAGATCCGGCGGCGGCGGCGGGATGCAGAAATCCGGGTAGGCATTGTCGCACTGGATGACAGTGACCGTCTCGGTCGCAGTCGCAGTCGCTGTCCACGTCGCGGTGCGTGTCGCGGTGCTGGTGGGGCTGTTGGTGGCGCTTGCGGTGGCGGTTGCAGTCGTCCCCGGCTCGGTCGGGCCACTTGGGGCCGTCGCAGTCGCGGTGGCGGTGGGGTTGCTCGCCTCACCGGTGCGCCACACGCGGTAGTGCAGGCCAACGTTGCCCGCTTCCACTCGCCAGGCGGGGTCGTTGGAGGGGGTGTAGGTCAGGCAGCGGCGCTGGAAACACTGCACCAGCACGTCGCGCTCAACACCCGCCAGCTTCACCCGCACCCAGTAGGCTTCACTGATCGGGTAACCGGTGGCATAGAATGGGTCCGGGAAGAGCCCAGCCTGCACGAGCTGGCCGTGCTCGTAGACGGCGCCGGACGAGTTCATGAACTCCCAGAACGGCGCCGCGATCTGATGGTCGATCCCTTCCACCTGCACGTGGTACGCGACGGTGACGCCGTAGTCCGCCAGGTCCAGGTCGGTGACGACGCTGCCATCGCGGGCCAAGCGCCAGGTAACGGTTGCGCCAGCGGGCAATGGGGCAGCATCGAGCACGCCAGCGATCGTCGCGTAGGTCACGCCTTGGGGATCGTCGGCATCGCCGGCCACGTTCACCTGCGCCGGGTTGCGTTGCTCGAACTGGTTGTCGCCGGTCTGCAGCTGGCCGGTGATCAACTCCATCACGAGCAACCCGTTGGTGACATACCAGATGCTGTTCGGGTCGCCGTTGGGGTTCGTGATCTCCATGCGGCTCTTGTCGAAGTACTGCACTTCGCGCATGCCGCCGGGGGCTTCTGCGTATGGCTCCATGATGATCGGGGTGTTAGCCTCCGGCCCCCAGATCCAGGTGCGGCTGACGAGGCCATCGGCCACCGGGCCATCCGGCCGTTCCCACACCGCCCGGAAGGCGGCGTTGCCGGGAGCCACCGCACCGGCCGGCGCCGCCATGCGCAGCGCACCGGCCACGACAAGACCCAGCCCAACCAGGGCCACAACAAGCGTATAGCGGCGAGATGTCGGTGGCGATGGAGGGGTCTGGGCGCCACGCGATGTGGACAGTGTTCCACTCCTGACAACCGGCGCGCCACGCACAACCAGCAGCAGCGTGGCCCACCAGCGACGAAGGCAAGCGGTACATTGCGCACAGGGCGCAGTTGCGCGCCAAGTGTAGCCATAGCCCGTTACACGATGCAAAGCGTGACTCGCTGTCACGTAGCGGTCAATTTGCGCAGCAGAAATGGTGTAACTCGTGTAAACGTGCGCCGCGCTCCCTGGCACATCCCGACGCGGTGCGGAATTTCGCAACACAACACCGGTGTCATTCCCCGTGCTCCGGCGTCTACCACGGGAAGCAGCCGACGCCTCCAGCCGCCCCCTCGCTTGCTGACCGGATTGTCACCATTGCGTATATCACTGGCTCTGCGGGTAACTGGGCCTGCTTGTGACAATTGCAGCGGGTCTGCGCGTGCCGTGTGCAGGCACGCTGTTGTTGCTGCTCGCGAGGGGCGGAACGCCGGTTCTTCTCGCTGCCCTCCGGGTTGGTTTGTACATGTTGAAAGAATGAACCATGCGCTCCGGAGGAACTCAGCGGCTGTTCGGGCGGCACGTCCGCCTCGCACTAGCACTCCTGCTGGTCATCCCGATGCTCGTCGCCGGGCGGGCGCTTGCGCCGGATACCCGCGCAGCCACGCCATCGGCCCTGCGCTTCGACGGCGTTGGTTCCTATGTTAAGGTGAACGACAGCCCAAGCCTGCGCATCCCGGTCAACCTCACCATCGAAGCCTGGGTGAAGCCCGAAGGGGTAACGGGGCATCAGCACATCGCCGGTAAGAACCGCTACGAAATCGGCATCGAGCCATCCGGCGACGGCTTTCTCGTCGTCTTCCACTTCAAGAGCGACAACCGCTGGAAGACGGTCGTCTCCGGCCGATACCCACTCAACGCCTGGTACCACGTGGCCGGGGCCTACGACGGCAGCAACATGCGCCTGTGGGTCAACGGCCAGCGCGTTGCCTCACGCGAGATCACCGGCACGATCGACCAGACCGACAATCCCTTCCGCATCGGCTCCGCGAACGCCGCCGACGACTACTTCGATGGCGTCATCGACGAGGTGCGCGTTTCCAACACCGTGCGCTACACCAGCAACTTCGTGCCAGCCCAGGAACCGTTCGTGCCGGACGCCTTCACCGCCGGACTCTGGCACCTCGATGAAGGGGCCGGTACAGCCGTTGAGGATGCCTCCGGCAACGGCAACACCGGCAAGCTGCAGAACGGCCCAGAGTGGGTGAGCGAGAGCCCCTTCCAGGGGCCGGACCTCGTCGCACCGAAGATCAGCGACGTGCAGGCCACGAACCTCTCCACCAGCGCCACAATCACCTGGAC
>QEUZ01000242.1 GCA_003577355.1 Chloroflexota bacterium
ATCGAGACGGCCTGCTGGGACATCATCGGAAAGGACACTGGCCGCCCGATCCATGATCTGATTGGCGGTCGTTACCACGAATCGTTGCCTGCCTACGCCAACGGCTGGTACACCGGGCCGCGTACCCCCGATGCGTTTGCAGAACGCGCGCAGCAGGTAATTGCCATGGGCTACCGGGCACTGAAGTTTGACCCGTTCGGTTCTGCCTGGCGCACAATGACGCCAACCGAGCGGCAGCTATCGCTGGATATCGTGCGCGCGGTGCGCGAAACGGTTGGCAACGATGTCGAGATCATGATCGAGGGCCACAGCCGGTTCAGCGTCTCGGAAGCGGTTTGGATCGGTGAACGGCTAGCGGAGTTCGCCCCAACCTGGTTTGAGGAGCCGGTGCAACATCAGCACATCGGCGCCATGGTCGAAGTCGCTCGCAAGCTCACCGTGCCGGTAGCAACCGGTGAGAGCCTGACCAGTATCCACCAGTTCGCCGAACTGTTGGCGCACAACGCCGTCCACATTTTGCAACCGGAGCCTGGTAACCTGGGAGGCATCTGGCGAACGCGCCAGGTCTGCGCAATGGTCGATGCCCACTTCGGCGTCGTCGCGCCCCATCAGGCGCAAGGCCCGCTCTGTACCGCGACTTGTGTCCAGATTGGCGCGGCAACCCCGAACCTGCTGGTGCAGGAGCTCTTCGACGAATTCAACGCCCCTTGGGAACGCGACATCGTCGACCCACCAGTGCAGGTCGTCGACGGGCGCATCGTTGTGCCGGAAACCCCAGGGCTTGGGGTCGACCTCAACTGGCGGGAGCTCGACAAGCATCCCTACCAGGTCCAGAACTTTCTGCCACTCTTCGCACCCGGATGGGAACGCCGAGAGGGGAGCGACCGCGCCCAATAACCGACACCCGGAAGACTACCGTCGCTAGCTATTGAGCGCCCGTGTCAGCAACCCAGCATCGACGCTCCCACCGCTGACAACCGCCACAGCGACCCCGGCAGCCTCGCCTGCTTGGCGCGCGGCTGCGACCGCCAGCGCACCTGCGCCCTCCGCAACGATCTTGTTGCGCAAAGCCAGGTCACGCATCGCAACCAGCACGTCAGAATCATCGACAGTGACCATCTCGTCGACCAGATCGCGCAGTAAGGGGTACATCTCCGGCATCATGAAGCTGACCGCGACGCCATCGCAGATCGTGTCGTATTCGACGATGACAGGCTCGCCTGCCGCCAGCCCGGCAATCACCGGGATACAACCGCTCGGTTCGACTCCGATGATGCGCACTCCTGGCCGCAGGCGCTTGAGAGCAACGGCGATCCCGCTGATCAACCCGCCGCCGCCAACCGGCACGAACACGCTGGCCACCTCAGGCAGGTCCTCGAAGATCTCCAACCCGATCGATGCATGCCCAGCGATGACGTCTCGGTTCGCCACTGGGTGGATGAACGCATCCTCAAATTCGTGATAAGCGCCGGTATACAAGTAGCGGAATGCATCATCGCGCGGCAGGAGGACTGGCGTACCGCCGTAGGCTTCGGTGGCGCGGATCTTCTGCAACGGGGCGCTCTCCGGCATAATCGCCCGCGCCGAAACGCCGAACTTCCGCGCCGCCCACGAAAGCGCCTGCGCCGTGTTGCCCGACGACACGGTGCTGACCCCCTTGGCTCGCACTTCCGGCGGGAGCGCGGAGACGGCATTGTAGATGCCGCGCATCTTGAAGCTGCCAACTGGCTGCAGCACCTCCGGCTTGATCCAGATGTCGTCGCTGCCATGCAGGCGCAACAACGGCGTGCGCACCGCGACGCCAACGAGACGGTCTCGTGCGACGGCGATCTCCTCCATCGTTGGGATGAGCTCGTGTGTGACTTCAGTGGCCATAGCGTCCCTCCGTGGCTGCGGTCAGCGTCTCGGCAGCGCCTCCAGAAGGCGCGCGACATCGCTCATGTCGTTGTAGAAGGTTGGCGCAATACGCACACCCTTCGGGCGCAGCGCGGTCGCGACGCCAGCATCGCTGAGCGCCTGTTGCAGGCGCTCGTCCCCTTCGCGGCTGCCGGTCGTCAGCGCGATAATCTGCGAGCGTTCTTCAGGCGCCCAACTGCTGGCTACCGTGTAGCCAAGCTCCTCCGCCCCCACTTTCACTGCATCCAGCAGTTCCAGTGCATGCGGGAGGATGCGCTGCGTGCCAACCTCTTCGAGCAACGAAATCGACGCTCCCAGTCCGGCGAGGAGCGTAAATGGTTGGCTACCTGTCTCGAAGCGCCCGGCGCTCTGCTTCCAGACAAGGGTTTGCTCGTCGACGAACGCATCGCTGCTGATCGACTGACTTCCTGCGTGCGTCGGGCGGATGCGTTCTAACCCCTCCTCAGAGAGCACGAGCACACCGATGCCGAAGCCAGCATGTACCCACTTGTACCCGTGAGCTGCGATGGCGTGGACTCCCCAGCCATCGACATCGATCGGCACAGCACCGAGGGATTGTGTTGCGTCGACAACCAGCACGATATCGCGTTCGCGACACAAGGAAGCGAGCGCCCGTAGGTCGTTGCGGAAGCCGTCAGCAAACTCGACATGCGAGAGGGCGATCGCCCTGGTGCGCGTCGTGATCCGGCCGGCGATCGCGTCCAGATCGGTGCGTCCGTCGGCGTTCTTCGGCGCCCAGACAACACGCAGGCCACGTTGCTCTTGCGCCAGGAACGGCAGTGCGAGCGAGGGATACTCCGCGTGCGGCACGATGACCTCATCGCCGGAAGCCGCCGGCAACCCGGCAGCGGCGATTGAGATGCCGTGCCCCAGCGAACCGGTGAAGGCGACCCGCTCTGGGGCCGCCCCACACAGCCGAGCGACGGCGGCCCGCACCCCGTCCAGCGCGGACAGCTGGCCGGAACGTTCGAGTATGTGTGGCTCGCCAAACGCACGGTTCATCGCATCCAGCGCGCTGATCGTGCGTTGTGGAAATGGCCCAATGGAAGCATGGTTCAGGTACGCCGTCGTCGCAGTCAATGGGAACTCTTCACGACGGAGATGTGCGTTCTCGATCAGTGCCGACATGCTCAATCCTTTCCCGGCGTTCGTCGCCAGGTGCATTGTCGGTCACGACGGCGTACTCTGCCACTCGGCAGGCTATTCCGGCGCTCGCAGGGCTGTTACCCTGTCACAACAAGCATGAGGGAGGTAGCACGATGGATATGGATCTGGTCATTCGAGGTGGGGAAATTGTCAATGCCGATGGCCGCTTCAGCGCCGATATCGGCATTCGTGGCGAGAAGATCGTCCAAATCGGAGGGGAGATGCGTGGCCCTGAGATCGACGCGCGTGGGCGGACAGTGCTGCCCGGCGCGATCGATGCCCACGTCCACCTGACGATGCCGCAGGTTCCCGAAGATGGCGTCGCCTGGGCAGACGATTTCACCAGCGGGTCGGAGGCGGCGCTCGCTGGCGGGATAACGACCATCGGCAACATGACGTTTCTGCTGCCGGATGAGAGCATGTTTGCCGGGCTGGAACGCGAAGCGGCGCTGGCGCGCGTGGAAGCGATTGCCGATGTCATCCTGCACCCGGTCATCGGGGACCCGCGGCAAGCGATTATTGACGAGATCCCGGAAATCGTCGCCGCTGGCCACAGCGACATCAAGTTCTTCATGTCTACCCCGACATTCGATAGGAACGCCACCGGCTACCTGAAGGCAACGGCGGAGGCCGGCAAGAACGGCGCACTGACCCTGATCCATTGCGAGGACTACCCGATCATCGAACAGTCCATCGAGCGGTTGTTGGCAGAAGGACGCGAATCACTGCGCAACTACCCGGAAAGTCGCCCGATCATTTCGGAAGTTGTCGCAACCCAGCGCGCGGTTGCCTTTGCCGAGTACACCGGGGCGCCGGTCTACATCGTGCACCTCTCGTCGCGACGGGCAATGGAAGTGTGTCAGGAGGCGCAGGCACGGGGGGCGCCGGTGTATGTTGAGACGCGCCCGCTCTACTTGCACCTCACCAGTGAGCGCTTTCTCGAGGACGACGGCGCGAAGTACGTTGGCCAACCGCCGCTGCGCGAGCCGGAGGATGTCGAGGCGCTGTGGGCAGCCGTTGCCAACGGAAGCTTGCACACGATCTGCACCGACCACGCGCCGTGGAAGCTGGTACACAAGCTCGACCCTGCGTTGCACGTCGGTAACCTGCGCCCAGGCATGGAGAACCTGCAGACAATGCTCCCAATGCTCTATTCGCTCGGCGTGCGGACCGGCAAGATCACCCTGGAGCGCATGGTCCAGGCAACAGCCACCAACGTCGCCAAGCTGTTCGGCCTGTACCCGCGCAAGGGCACGATCGCCGTCGGCTCAGACGCCGACATCGTCATCTGGGACCTGAAAGAAACGCGCACGATCCGCGACGAGGACGTCCTATCGCGCGCGGGCCACTCGATCTACAACGGCTGGGAGATCACCGGTTGGCCCATCACCACCCTCCGTCGCGGCCAAGTGGTGTACGACAACCGGCGGATCGTCGCCAAGCCGGGCAGCGGCAAGCTG
The DNA here is from genome assembly GCA_003577355.1 of Chloroflexota bacterium. Lineage (GTDB taxonomy): Bacteria > Chloroflexota > Chloroflexia > Thermomicrobiales > CFX8 > CFX8. The sequence goes on from QEUZ01000242.1 coordinate 4,524, forward strand.
CTCCCACGTGGGCTGACTCAGGCGCTGTAGCCGGGCTAGAGCAGGGCGGAGAGCGTCAGAAACGCGATGAACGAGAACGACACGACCACCGCCAGAAGGATTGCGCCGCAACCGGCCACACCGGAGCGTGTGCCCCGCCTTCGAAACAAGGCGAACGCGCCCAACCCGACCAGCATCGGCACGACGATCAGGAGCAGCGTCCCACCCAGCGCACTTTCCATGCTCTGATCAGACCACGCAGAACGGGTTGCTGTCATCCTCCTAGGGTCACGGTTTTGCAGGCATGCTGGAGCAGGAGACACGGACAGCATGGGGATTGAAGCGGCACTGGGAGTCCGTCCACTGTTGAACGCGGCTGGCCCGCTCACCAGGTTGAGTGGCATGCCGCTGCACCCGGAAGTGGCACAGGCGATGGCCGAGGCCGCGACCGAATGTGCCCGAATCGAGGATCTCCAAGCCGCAGCTGGCCGCTATCTCGCCGAGGTCAGTGGCGCCGAGGCAGGGTACGTCACCACTGGGGCCGCTGCCGGCTTGGCCCTCGCAGCGGCCGCGTGCATGGCCGGCTTCGATATCGCCGCGATGGACCGCCTGCCCGACACCCGTGGCTTGCGCAACGAAATTGTCATCCAGCGCGCGCATCTCACCGCCTACACCCATGCCTTGCGCCTGCCGGGCGCGTCGCTGGTGGAGGCTGGGTACATGGGCTACCCAGGGCAGGGTATCACCTGGCCGTGGCAGATTGAAGCGGCGATCAGCGAACGAACCTGTGCCATCGCGTACTCCTATGGCATCGAGCAGGGGAGCATTGCGTTGCCAGAGATCGCAGCGATCGCGCACAAGTACAACCTGCCGGTCATCGTCGATGCCGCCGCCGCCCTGCCGCCAGCGACGAACCTGCGCGCGTTCATCGAGCAAGGCGCTGACCTGGTCGCCTTCAGCGGAGGCAAGGCCATTGGCGGCCCGCAAGCGTCCGGCATTCTCCTCGGCCGCAAGGACCTGATCGAGTCAGTGGCGCTACAGCATCAGGATATGGATGTCTACCCTCAAACTTGGACATGGCGTGAACGCTATCTCGCGAATGGCGCGCTGCCAGGGCCACCACACCATGGCATTGGCCGGCCAATGAAAGTTGGCAAGGAAGAGATCGTTGGGCTTGTGGTGGCGCTCAAACGCTTCCTGGCACGTGACCACGAGGCAGAACGCCGCGAGCAACACACGCGACTTGCAGCCATTGCTGCCGCACTGGCCGATCTGCCTGCCGCGCGCCCGGAGCTCCCTCCACTCTCTGCGCATGGCGGCTACCCGTCATTGCAGCTGCACCTGGATGAGACGCTGCTCGAACGCAGCACGGCATCGGTGGTCCTGGCGCTGCTCGACGACGGTGCGCCGCCGGTTGCTGTATCGCAGAACTGGCTGGCGCAGAGCGCTCTAGGCATCAATGTCTCTGCATTGCGCCCGGAGCACGACCAGCTGTTGATTGAACGGCTGCGGGGAGAGCTCATGCGCTAGTGGTCGGAAGAGCTCAGACGCCCTCGAGTTTGCGCAGCTCCGGGAACAGCGTGCGGAGTCGCAGGTAGAGGTCCCGATAGATCGCGTATCCGGACGCGTACCGTTGGTGCGCCACGGCGTCCGGTTCATAGCGCGGCCCACGCACAGCGAACCGCTCGATCTCGTTCCAGTCGCGGAACAGCCCAACGCTCATTCCGGCGACGAACGCGACCCCCAGCGCCGAGGCAGCTGTGCCGGTAACCACCTGCAACGGTTCGCCAAGTACGTCTGCTGTCATCTGCATCCATAACGCGCTGCGGCTGCCACCGTCGGCAGCCAGGATACGCCGCACTGGCCGGCCGTGGGCACGCAACAGGTCAACGTGGTGGGCGAATCCGTAGCTGACCGCTTCGAGCACGCTGCGGTAGAGATGCCCACGGGTGTGGTGGAGCATGACGCCCGCGAAAACGGCGCGCGCTTCGAGATCAAAGATGGGTGTCTTCTCGCCGAGCGCGTACGGCAGGGTAACAATGCCGCCGGAGCCAACAGGGGTTGCGGCGGCCTCGGCATCGAGCTCTGCCAGGCTGCGCCCGCCGCCAAACTCCGCCGCAAACCAGCGGACCAGCGAACCACTGGCAGCCATGCAGCCATTCGTCAGTGTGAGACCAGGAATGTCGTGGAAATCGAAATAGAACTCGGCGAG
>QEUZ01000243.1 GCA_003577355.1 Chloroflexota bacterium
ATCAACGCTGCAGATGCACCCCTCCTCACCGACTTCATGACACGTCTGTACGCCGCGTTCCATCCACGTGGCTGGATCGTTTCGCAAGCCGTGATCGCTCGCACGTCAGACCAGCCGACGACTTGGGGAGGCGCCTACGACTATGAAGCGCTTGCAAAGGTCAACGACTTCATCGTGATCATGGCGTACGACTATACCCCGGTCGGATCATCCACTCCCGGCGCAGTCGCCCCTATCTGGTGGGTAGAGAATGTCGTCAACTACGCAGTCAAAAAGATCCCACGCGAGCGGCTGTTTCTCGGCGTGCCATTCTACGGCTACGATTGGAACGTCACCGACGGGCCACCAGCCGTAGCGGTCAGCTTCTCGGGAGCTCAGACACGTGCTGCGGTTCAAGGTGCGACAACCGGGTTCGACCGCAATGCAGGCGCGCCGTGGGTCAAGTACACCGATACAGACGGCAAGAAACATGAAGTCTGGTACGAGAATGTCGAAAGCTTCGAGAAGAAGCTAGAGATCGTGACCGACGAGCGCCTCGCAGGCTTTGCGGCATGGCGTATCGGCCACGAAGATCCTCGCAATTGGACGGTGATCGGGGGATTGGTGACCCCGGCCACGCGCATTGCACCATTCACTGAGACCTCGGACCGGATCTACTTCGAGGAGACTGGGCACTCCCTTGCCTATGGCTTCCTTGAGTACTGGCGGAAGAATGGAGGACTTGCGCGGTTCGGCTACCCGCGAACCGAAGAGTTCGACGAATACGACCCGATGGTCGGAAAGACCTTCACCGTTCAATATTTCGAACGCGCACGCTTCGAGTTTCACCCTGAGCTTGCCGGAACCGACGATGTCGTTCTCCTCGGACATGTTGGACGTTGGGCGCTGGCAAAACGGAACATCGATCCGTGGGAGACGGCGACTGGGCCTAAGGAAGGCTACCGCTACTTCCCGGAGTCGGGCCATAATCTCGGTGGCATATTTCTGGACTACTGGGAACGTCACGGAGGGTTGATGACCTTCGGATATCCCCTGACTGAGGAACTTCGCGAAGTCAACCCAGAAGACGGCCAGACCTATACCGTGCAGTACTTTGAACGCGCACGCTTCGAGCACCACCCAGAATACGCAGGCACCGAGTCTGAGGTCCTGTTGGGACTGCTGGGAAACGAGATGCTGCGCGAACGGGGCTGGATCCGATGACTGAGCCTGCTGCGTCCCGCACGATCTTGCTCGTCAACGGCCCGAACTTGAACTTACTCGGCAAGCGTGAGCCGGGCATCTATGGCGCGACGACGTTGGCGGAGATCGAATCGACCCTCACCGCGCGGGCATTGGAGCGGCAGTACCAGCTCGTCTGCTTTCAGTCGAATCACGAAGGTGCAATCGTCGACACGGTTCAGCAATACGGCTGGGTAGCCTCTGGTATCATCATCAATCCGGGAGCGCTGACGCACTACAGCATCGCAGTGCGCGATGCGCTCGCTGCAGTCCCAGCGGTGACGATAGAGGTGCACCTCTCAAACATCGCTGCGCGTGAGCCGTTCCGTCACCATTCCGTCGTGTCTGCGGTGGTGCGCGGGACAATCGCCGGGCTTGGTCCGGCTGGGTACGTTTTGGCGCTTGATTACCTGATTGACCTGTTTGATCGGTCAACCTAGCGGGTAGGCGGCAGGCGCCGTCTCAATGGTCTGGAGAGTCGCGTTCGATGATCGACACCGGTGAGTTGCGCAAGGGCATCATCATCCAACATGATGGAGAGTTACAGCGGATCATCGACTACCAGCACGTCAAACAGGGACGTGGCAGCGCCTTCGTGCGTCTTTCCATGCGGAACTTACGGACGGGTTCGACGACAACGCAGACCTTTCAGGCTGGCAGCAAGTTCCCGCTAGTGCGGCTTGAACGTCAGCGCGCTCAATACTTGTACCCGGAAGACGACCACTACAACTTCATGGATATCGACACGTTCGAGCAGTTCGCGCTCGATCGGGAAACCCTCGGCGATGCAATCAATTACATCAAGGAAAACGACGTTATCGACCTCCTGACGTTTGAAGGTCAGCCGATCGATATCGAAATCCCGATCACCGTGCAACTCACCGTAGTCCGCACCGACCCGGGACTGCGCGGCGACACCGCAACGGGCGGCACCAAACCGGCCACGCTCGAGACGGGCGTGACGGTGAATGTCCCCCTATTCATCAACGAAGGGGATGTCCTGAAGATCGACACCCGCACAGGCCAGTACATCGAGCGCGTGCAGTGAACGACGACCGAACGCTGCGCAACGTTGACTGGAACCCGCAGTTGCAATCCGCTGCGGACGCCAGCGATCCGGATGCGCTTGCTGCGCTTGTCCGAGAATGCATCGGGATGATGCGTAGCGGCGGCATTCGGTCACTCGACCTCAAGTATGGTGAGCTCGAGTTACGGCTCCGAGCGCACAGACCGGGCAAGACGACATATCGTTCTGCCACTGGTCGAACGCCTGCGGCAGAACTCGCAGTCGATGGGCCCGACGAACCCTCCACGGGACATGTGATCACTGCACCGATGATCGGTACGTTCTACCACTCGGCTGCACCGGGGGAGCCAGCATTCGTCAAACCAGGCGATCGCATCGAAGAGGGGCAGACGATCGGCATCATTGAAGCCATGAAGATCATGAACGAGATCGCTGCCGACAAAGCGGGGGTTGTTGAGGCCGTCTTAGCTGGCAACGGTCAGACGGTCGAGTACGGTAGCCCCCTGATTCGCCTTGCACCGTCATCCGAGTAGCCCTGCAGGTGAGAATACTCGACGTCGCCGAGGTCACGTCGTATCTCAAGCTCCTGCTTGAGGAAGATCCCATTCTCAGCGATGTCTGGATCCGTGGCGAAGTCACCAACCTCATGCGCTCAACTGCAGGGCATATCTATTTCAGCCTGGCGGCCAACGGGTCGATCCTCTCCTGTGCCTTGTTTCGCGGTAGTCAGCGTGGACTCTTGGCACTACCGCGTAACGGTGAGCGTGTTTTGGCTCACGGCAGGATATCCGTCTACGAATCTCGCGGCGTCTACCAGCTGTACGTTGACAACGTCGCACCTGAAGGCGTCGGCGAGCTACAGCTGCAGTTCGAGGAGCTTCGTCGCAGACTCGAAGCCGAAGGCCTGTTCAGGACAGACAGGAAGCGCACCCTTCCGACAGTACCACACACCATCGGTGTCGTCACATCACCAACCGGCGCTGTTTGGCACGATATCCAGACGGTCATACGCCGGCGGTTTCCACTCGTGCAGCTCATTCTCGCGCCGAGTACTGTGCAAGGGCCAGACGCCCCAGAGTCCCTCGTCGCTGCACTCAATGCGCTCCAGCACGTCGATGGCGTCGACGTCATCATCGTCGCCCGCGGCGGCGGTTCTGCGGAGGACTTGGCGTGCTTCAACGATGAACGCCTGGCTCGCGCCATATTTGCGTCTCGTATCCCAGTTGTGAGCGCCGTCGGGCACGAAACGGATGTAACGATTGCCGACCTCGTCGCCGATGTCCGCGCCCCGACGCCAAGCGCGGCAGCTGAGCTGGTAGTACCGAACCAGGACGACCTGCGGTCTGTCTTGGAGTCGCTGCTCGCATCAGCGCATGCGACGACACTCCAGCGCATCTCCGACTGCCGCGGGCCGTTACTCGTCGCACACGGCCGCATTGCGCGCAGGAACCCCATCTCGATGATCGCCCGTGCGCGCCAGGATGTTGATGCGCTCATCTCTCGTGCCGAAACGCTCGCCCTCGCACGCATCGAGCGAGCTAGGGCAAGCGTCCAGCAGTCCCGCCAGAATGCTACTCATCTTGATCCACGGTCCATACTTCAGCGCGGCTACGCTATCGTTACGACAACGCGAGAACCGGTACGCCGTGTGCGCAGCGCCAGCGAAGCAGGAGCAGCCGGACAACTCGACCTCACCTATATCGATGGAACCGTGCGTGTGCGAACGAATGTGAGTGAGCATTGATGACAGCATCAGGTGGAGCCGCGTCCTTTGAAGAACTCTTGGCGCAACTACAGGCGAGTGTCGCAGAGCTAGAGCGCGCTGACCTGTCTTTAGAAGCATCGGTCCAGACATATGAACGCTGTATCGAGCTTGCAAACGCCTGCACCGCGCTGCTCGACAACGCCGAACTTCGCATTTCCAGTCTCCGCGTAGAGACCCCACGCCTGCGGGAACAGTCTGAGCGGTACGTCACTGGTCCCGACATCGCCCGTCGCCTGCTGCTCGGGGAGGACGATGATGATCTCGACGATCTGCTCGACGACGAATGACGAATAAGGCGTTAGCGCGCCCGCTCTAGTGTTTCAACGCCGTCCACCCTCGGGTCACGGTGGCTCGCTTCGTCAGAAACGAGCGCTTCAGACAAGGACGATCACACCACTGGTCACTGGTCACTCGTTACTGGTCACTCGACTAATAAGCGCGAGCGAAAATCGCCGTCACCGACGCTGGCCGTCCGCAGACGACGCACAATCCGTGCTCCTGTGGTTGCTCGAGGGGCAGACAGCGGATCGTCGCGCGCGACTCCGCCTTGACTCGTGCTTCGCAGGCGGCATCTTCACACCAACTAGCGCGTGAAAAACCGGCATTGGTGAACGCACGCTCGTACAAGCGCTCGAGCGAGCTCACGTCTTCTGTGTACGTGTGCAGCTTCGTTCGTGCAGTCTCGTACAAATCGCGCTGGATCTGGTTGAGAAGATCAGCGACTACCTCCGCGAGATGTGAGACGCCGACGATGTGCTTTTCGCGTGTATCGCGTCGCACAACGACAACCTGCTGGTTCTGCACATCGCGCGGCCCCACCTCAATTCGCAACGGGACCCCCCGCAACTCCCAATCGTTGAACTTGAAGCCTGGGGTCTTGTCGTCGCGACGATCGACGTGCACGCGCACGTTGTCACCGAGCGACGAAAGGACCGACGCGACGAATGGCTCGACAGCGTCGCGCTCCGCTTCCTTCCGCCAAATCGGGACAACGACAACTTGAATGGGTGCAACGCGCGGCGGCAGTTTCAAACCCTGGTCGTCACCATGCACCATGACGATTGCGCCGATGGTGCGCGCGCTGAGTCCCCAGCTCGTGCTAAAGGCATGCTTCCGCTGGCCATCGGAATCGAGAAACGTGATGCCAAAAGCTCTGCCAAAGTTATCGCCGAGGTCATGGGATGTCCCCGATTGCAGTGCCCAACGTTTTCCGCCCATCATTGCCTCGATGGTATAGGTGCGATGAGCGCCAGCGAACTTCTCACTTTCGCTCTTGACCCCGGGGACCACTGGGATGGCAAGCTCGGTTTCGACAAAGTCGCGATACACCTCGAGCATCTGGAGCGCGCGGGCCGTCGCTTCCTCCGCACTGGCATGGCAGGTGTGGCCTTCTTGCCACAGGAACTCTGATGTGCGAAGGAACGCACGCGGACGGTCTTCCCACCGCAGAACCGAGCACCATTGGTTGATCAGGAGCGGCAAATCGCGGTACGACTGTACCCACTTCGCGTACATGGTACAGATGATCGCTTCAGAGGTGGGCCGGATCGCAAGCGGCTCTTCCAGCTCGCTGCCACCTCCCTTTGTCACCCAGGCAACTTCCGGCGCGAACCCTTCGACGTGGTCGGCTTCACGTTCAAGCATGCTGCGCGGGATGAGCATCGGGAAGTACGCATTCTGGACGCCGGTCGCTTTGAACCGTCGATCCAGTGACGCTTGCATGTTCTCCCACAATGCATAGCCGTAGGGCCGCACAACCTTGCACCCACGCACTGGGGCATCGTCGGCAAGCTCCGCACCCTTCACGACGTCAACATACCAACGGTCGAAATCGTCGTCCTGGTCGATCAGATCTTCGACGAAGCGCTTATCACGTGCGTCACTTGATGCTTGAACCATTGTCGCGTTGTCCAGTTCGCTGCCGCAGGCCCAGTTCGGCCAGACGGGTCATGTAGAATCGGCCCGGGCTTGAGCGCTGCGGTGTGCGTTGCCGCTGGCGTGCAGGGCCGAATGGGCATTATAGCAACCGTGCTGGTTCGCTCAGCGCCGGATCATTTGGAGGGTGTTTGGCAGCGAAGCGCATCGCAATCATGACCGGAGGTGGTGATTGCCCCGGACTGAACGCGGCGATCCGCACGCTCACTCGTACAGCCATCCACAGTTATGGCTACGAGGTGCTTGGTGTACTGGACGGTTTCGCCGGCCTGATTGAATCGCGTTGCCGACCCCTGACCGAAGCGGATGTGCGCGGCATTTTGCGCGTGGGTGGAACGATCCTCGGCGCATCGAACCGCACCAATCCTTTCGCCTGGCGCGAACACGACACTGCGCCAATCATCGACGCGTCGGACCGCGTCATCCAGACGCTGGAGGACTGGGGTGTGGATGCGCTCGTTGTCGTCGGAGGCGACGGGACTCTAACGCTGGCATCGTTCTTCGCCGCGCGGGGCGTTCCTGTCATTGGGGTCCCGAAAACGATCGACAACGATGTCCACGGAACCGCCTACTCCATCGGGTTTGATACATGCGTGGCGACCGTCACCGATGCGCTCGACCGCCTGCATACAACGGCTGAATCGCACCACCGCGTTATGTTGGTTGAGGTGATGGGACGTACAGCCGGCTGGGTTGCCCTGCATGCAGGCATTGCCGGAGGAGCCGACATCATTCT
>QEUZ01000244.1 GCA_003577355.1 Chloroflexota bacterium
GGCCTGCCTGCCAACATTTCGATCAAGCTCACTATGCTTGGCCTGGATATCTCCGACGAGTTGACCTGGGAAAACATCGAAGCGATCGTCCAGCATGCGGCGCGACACGACGCGTTCGTGCGCATCGACATGGAAGGCTCGGCGTACACCGAACGCACGCTGGCCCTCTTTCGGCGCATCCACGACAGCTATCCGGCGGCTGTCGGGATCGTGTTGCAGTCGTACCTCTATCGCACCGATCGTGATCTCGACGAGATGATCGAGCGCAAGGCGCGGGTGCGCATCGTAAAGGGGGCATATAAGGAGCCCGACTGGATCGCCTGGCCCAAGAAGCGCGACGTGGACGAGCGCTTCAAGCAGCACATATTGCGCTTGCTCCGCCATGGAAATTACCCGGCAATCGCCACCCACGATGAGCGTATGCTGCGTGGTGCGCGCGGTTTCGCAGCGCGCAACGGTATCGGCCCAGAGCGGTTCGAGTTCCAGATGATTTACGGGGTGCGCCGCGATTTGCAGGAGACGCTCGTCCGCGAGGGGTACAACATGCGCGTGTACGTGCCCTACGGGCAGAACTGGTACCCGTACTTCATGCGCCGCTTGGCGGAACGGCCGGCCAACCTCCTGTTCGTCGCAAAGCAAGTGCTCAAAGGGTAAGGGATGCGGTTGCGCGGGTCGCGGCAAGCGCAGCGACCCACGCGCATCTCGCGTTAGATCAGCCCCAGAATCGTTCCGATATTGGCGTTGGGGTCAATGACTGGCTCGATCTTCCCGGACCGTGAGGCGAGCAGGCCGGTGACGCCTGGTCCGTGGCCGGACAGTGTCGAGTCGCCATGACAGATGATGCCAATCGACACAGAACCCTGAAGATAGTAGCGCCCAAACGAGGCGTCGGCATCGACTATCGCGACAATGTCCCCCATGCGCAGGGTATCCAGCTGGTAGCGAGCGACCATTGCTTCGTCGAACAAGGTAATGTCATAGTCGCCACGGTATGCGCTGTTCGCGCCGAGGCCGGAACCCATGATCCCAGCTGGTACCCGATGGGTGACTGGCACGACGACACGGCCGTCGCGAGCTTCGGTTATCCAGCGGTCGAAGAAGATAGGGTCTATGCTCATGCACTTTACGTCTGGAAAGTCGAGGAGCTGCATACCCTGGCCGTGGGTCTTGACGACGATCTTGTCGCCCGGGACGAGCTGCTCCAGCACGTCCGGTGTGAAATCGACCATGACATGCTCGATGCCGCCGTGTTTGCCTGTCACGGCGCCAGTTGCACCAGTAGCCGGCCCACTGACAACGCGGGCGCTGTTGCCGACGCATGCAAGCAGGTTCAAGGCTGCGTTCTGGTTGTCGTCGGAATTGCGCATCGACACAGCCGGTTCGATATGGTCTCCGACGAGGTCCTTCAGCGGGTGACCGACGCGCACGTTATAGGTAACCCCGCCGCAGTTGGGTACGACTCTCGGTTCCCCTTCGAACGAGATGAACCAGTTTGTGTGTGGCAAGTACCACGCGGTGGTTACCTCGCCAATCGCAGAGATTTGCACCAGGTGGTCGCGGTTCGTGCGGATCGCCATTTCGACTCCTCCCGATTCGGCCTGCCAAGAGCGCCGAAGTCATTGTCGCGCAGGCACGCGGTGGTTCGTCAACTCCGGTAGTGCAGGTGTGACCAGATCAGGACCTGGGTCCAGAGTTGCACGGGCGATAGACAGGGCTACCCGTGCTATACTGGCCGCCACGTTAGGATTTTTCGCCGTCACGGCAAGCAATCGTAGGTGATGGCATCGCATAGAGCGCCCGGTCGCTACCGGCCTGAAAGGGCTAGCCCTGGATGACGTATGTAATCTCTGAACCTTGCAAGGGGGTAAAGGACGCTTCATGCGTTGAGGTGTGCCCGGTCGACTGCATCCATTCTGACGATGACTCGGACCAGTACTTTATTGACCCTGACGAGTGCATCGACTGTGGGGTCTGCGCTGAGGTGTGCCCTGTCGAGGCCATCTTCTTCGAAGATGATCTGCCGGAGCAGTGGGCGCGGTTCCTGAACTTGAACCGCGAGTACTTCCAGAACCGCTAGTCCAGTCAACGAGTAACCAACACGGTGCGTTTCGCCGGCTATGATGTCGGCGGGGGAATGCGCACGCTGTAGATGGTGTCGTTCGCGAGGACGAACGCAACCCCAGTGCCTTCATCGACAACGAAATCCTCTGCTCCGGCGAAGACGTTGAACCCTTCCGGCGTCGCGAACTGTTGCACGACACGACCATCGCGTGCCAAGCGGACGATGCGACCATCGGACGCGTTGAGCACGTAGATGTATGCACTGTTTGGTTGCGCTGAGATGGCGATCGCAGAATCCAGGGGCGGGACATAGGCTGGTTCGAGTGTTGACTCGACCCGCGAACGGAACATGTTCAGGATTGCTCCGTTCGGCATCAGTGCCCATATGTGGCCGTCGATGGCGATATCGACCGCCCTGGCGAGGTCGGCTTGGGGCACCCCATTGGCCCAGTCTTCTGGACTGCTGGAGTATCTTCCGGCTTGGAACTTGAGAATCTGCCCCGAGTCGGTAGTGAGCAAATACAAGTTGAGCTCGAAGGATTCGACCGCGCCGACGGCGACGTAGCCGACGGAATCGAAGGTGCCCAATGGCTCGGCATTCCAGTTGCCTGTGGCCGGGTCCAGGTTCCACGCGTGTGTTTCATCGACAACCACCGGCCGGTCCCCACGCCAAACAGCCCCTCGGATCGTGCCAACCCGTTGCTCGCCAACCGTATCGCCCGTGGCGATGAGACGCACGAGCGACGAGTTCGCCGTATCGAGCTGATACAGCGCATCGCTGAGTAAGAAGATGCGGCCTCCGCCGGAAATCAACCGCGGGATGACATTTTCCGGGGCGGGGGGGACCCCACCAACGACATTGACGGTTGAGAAGCGAGTCACGTTCGCAAGCCGGTCGATTTCACCTTGCAACGCGAGCCGCTCTTGTTCAATGCGGGAGTCGATAGAGCCAGCGGGGAGATCCTCCGCCAACTCTTCAAGGCGGGTACGAGCTTCGATCAAGATAGCATAGGCGGTTGCTTCATCCGGTTCGGCGAGGGCAGCTGCGTGTCGGTTCAAAACCACTTGAAAGCGTTCCTCAAACGCTTCAGCATCAGCCACCGATGGAGCGCGCCAACGAGAATAGGCGTACATCCCAGCGGCAACCACCGCGATGAGCCCGATCCCAACCAGCAGCAGCCTGCCGGCCTCCATATGCGGAAGACTGGAGCGTAGACGCTGCATGCGGGGCGGACGATAACTGACATCCCAGCGTTGCAAACGCGGGAGTCCTAGCGTGCCATCATCGCGTGGACCGTGCAGTGGTCGGTCGCGCCTCGTGATCGTCCAGACACCGACAACGGTAGCGACCAGGCTCAACACCAGGCCAGCAAGGAGATTGTTCATTGCAGTTGTCCAGCAGCGATCTGGAGGATGCAGCAAGAGGACGCATGAGCCGAACGAGCGTTGGTGCCCCCACGTATCTGGCCGGCGATGTAGAGGCGCTGGCTGGCGGCCACTGAGCTGCGCACGCTCTGACCTCTCATGCGGGTGCCCCAGCAGCGCTGGGCGAGCCGTGGTTCATCTGCGGCAGGACGGGGAGTTCTTCGGTCTGTTGCTCGGGCCCGTCGGAGGGCATAACCTGAGGACGACCGGCTTGTACCGGCCCGAGCGGATCGGACCAATCGGTCCCGTCGTGTGCCGTTTCAGTCTGCACCGGCTGGCGGTTGCGGTCAAGGGCAGTTTGCGATTTCCGGTGGTGAAGAAGTGCTGGGGAAACGCGATTGTTCATTCGCCGCCCGGTTGGGCCAACTTGTACTACCCCGACGAGAGCGTCGCGCACCTGCGCCCGATCAATTGCGACACCAATCTCCGTTAGCACCTCATCGGCGGTTCCGGCACGTTCGAGCGCCGGGCGATACGGCGCGAGCGGTGACACGCATGCAGTGGTCAGCGCACAGATGAGATCGCCAGCCGCGAGCGACGATACGAGCAACGCTGGTTCCGTGACCTGCTGCAAGCCCAAGGGGCGGGCCAGGGCTGCATCGATCTCCGGCAACGGCAAGCGCCACGGGATGATGGCAGGATACGCGAAGAGCTCATGTCGTTGACGAACGATCAGCTGGCCGGGCGGCACGTGCGCAACGATCAAATCGCGGCCGGTGCTGATGACGCAGGTAACGCCAAGAAAACAGCGTCGAAAGGGCCAGCGGCGATTGTGCGCCAGGACCATTGCATTTACGTGCTCGAATGCCTCGGTGGTGCGGCCGGCGATGTCGTTCGCAGGGCAAGCGTCTATTGCGTGGGTAAGTTGGGCAATGACCGATTCTGCCAGTTCGTCGGCGTCAGCGACGTAGTCGACCGGCTCAACGACGATGAGCAGCACGCTGCATTGCTGGCGTGCAAGCATATATCCCGCCGAGCGGACGAAGAGGCGCGGCGACGACCCACCGGGCGTTCCTCGCGTCAGCGCGAGTGCCCCGCTATCGGCGAGACGAAACGACATGTTGTGACCCCATACCGGGTAGAACGTTCGTCGCGTTGGCTCGCGTGTCGACTCCCCAGCGTCCACGCGATCGACCGGCACAATCGCGCAACCTGTGCCTGTCCGGCACAGCCATCATACCGAGGGTTCGCTCCAGCGTAAACGTCTCGCGACGAAACTGGAACATGACGCGTCATACTAGCGCCAGACGAACTGACGTTCCAGGAACCTGTGGTCCAATTGCAGGATGATTGGCTGGCCATGAGGACACGTTGTGGGGTTCGTCGTCAGCGTCAAGGCGGCAAGTAGCGCTTCAGCGGCGTCAACAGTAAGAGGCTGTCGCTTGCGGATAGCGTTGTGGCAGGCAACGGCGGCGAGGAATGGTGCGTTGCTCTCAGTTCCGGCGTGCTCCAGAATGCCGATCAGGTCCCCCGGTTCAAAACCGACGGGGCAGGCATGGAGGATAGCGCTGTGAGGCGGACACAGCTCGATTATCCACCCGGCGTCGTTGAGTTCGTCATTACGCTCCTCGACAAGACGCAATGCATGCCCCGATAGGTGCAACGGGATGGGGGGAGCGAATCTCTGCTGCGATCGATCTCGCAGGCGCTCGAAGATCACCCGCTCGTGGGCACGGTGCTGATCGATGAGCAAGGCGCCATTGGCGGTTTCGCAAACGATCAGTGTGTCATCCACTTGGCCCACGATGCGGAGGCGCGGCAGAGAGCCAGCTTCGACGATGCGCTGGCCCCAACCGGTTCCCGTTTCATACCCGGCGGTCGCCTCGGATGCGCTGTGGCCATCGAGCGATGAGTCGCGTAAAACGAGGCGCACAGTGTCGGCCGGCTGGTACAAGGCGCGCCCAAGCACTGCATGGAGCTCACGTTCCACCAATGCAGCCAGCCCACTAACGGCGCTCATCGCCACGACATCTTTCGAAGGATGGATGTTGACGTCGATGGCCGCGGGCGGAGCGCAGATCCGCAGAACCAGATATGGGTAGCGCCCTCGTGGGAGATGTTCTCTCCAGACCCGCTCGAGGGCCTGAGAAAGCTCCGGTACGCTGCACATCCTCCCGTTGACTGACACAACCACCTGGTCGCGGCGAGAACGATGCGTCGACGGGCCACTAATGACGCCGTCGAACTGCACGTCCCCACACAACAGTGGGCCGAAGGGCAATAAGCGCTGAGCGACACTCGCTCCCCAAGCATTTTCGAGTGCTTCCTGAAACGCGGCCGGACGGCTTGAAAACAGGACGCGGTCATCGTTGCGCAACGTGAAGCCAACGGCGGGGTTGACGAGCGCGCAGGTTGTGACCCAACGGAGTATCAGGCGTTGTTCGCTGGCCGGATCAGCGCTATTACGTCGCACTGGCATGCGGCGAAATAGGCGCTTTACCTCGACACTGGTGCCGGTGCGTCGCGCTATAGGCGCGCGCTGGATTGGCATTTCCGCTTCGCGCGTCACGCGGGTGCCCAGTGCCTCATCGGAAACCCTGGTGCGAATTTCAACGTCGGCAACCGCGAAGATGCTGGCCAGTGCTTCTCCCCGGAACCCCAACGTGGAGATTTCGAGCACTGCGTCGAGCGGTAACTTGCTCGTTGCATGCCGTATGCCGAGTAGCTGGCAATCGGCGCTGCATATGCCGCCGCCATCGTCGTGGACCGCGATCAGGTCGTAGCCACCCTGGCTGAGCTCGATGTCAATGTGGCGTGCACCTGCGTCTAACGCGTTGTCGACGAGCTCACGCACCACGGAGAGTGGCCGCGTGATGACTTCACCAGCGGCGATCCGGGCGGCTACAGTGGGGGGCAGGACGCGGATAGGAGCCACGGGCAACTCACTCAATCGGCACGCTCGTATACCGGTTGGTCTTCGGCAGCGTGGAGCATGCGTGGCCCCAGTTGTTCGCGTTCGGCGGCGCGCAGGCGCTCTTGTAGTTCCGCGACGTGCAGCAGCGCTTGGAGTGGCGTGGTTGAGGCAATGTCGATGTCACGCAGGCTGTCAAGCACGCGCTGTTCTGCCAAGTGTAGCGCTCCCGTCGGGCGTGCATCCTCCATGAGCTTGGCATAGCCCGGTTGTGCGGCAGAGCGAGCGCGTTGCAGAATGTCGTGCGGAATGCCTGCCATGCGCGCGATCTCCAGCCCGAGGGCTG
>QEUZ01000245.1 GCA_003577355.1 Chloroflexota bacterium
TGTTGACGCCACCTCACCTATTGCTATCGTTCGCAGTGCAGGCCCAACGGAAATGAGTACCGTCGCTCAGCAATTCTGAGACCTGCCGGCCGAGTCCGGGAAACGCGCGAAAAGGATACGCTTTCACGAACGCGACGATGCCCCAGCCTGCTATCCTGCACGTAGCACAACGGAACCGGTAGCATCGCCGGTGTGCGCACCGAACCAGGGGAGGAAATGCCAGATGGTCTCGACGATCGTCATCCCATTGGACGGCTCGGAAATGTCGGAACGCGCGGTCCCGTATGGACGCGGTCTGGCGCGGCGTGAAGGCGCAGATGTCCTGTTCGTCTCAGCGGTTGAGATCAATGCCGGCTGCAGGGATTGCCCTGGGCGCCGAGCTCGATGAGTGGGTTGCCGAACGCCGCAAGTACCTCGAATCGGTCGCTGCTACCTTCGAGAACATCAACGCGACGTATGTCGTGTCGATCGGCTCACCAGCCGATGTCGTCATCGAGGCGCTCGAAAAGACGACCAACCCGTTGCTGGTCATGGCCAGTCATGGCCGTTCCGGCCTGAGCCGCCTGTTTGCCGGCAGCGTCGCCTCGCGGATCCTCAGCGAAGTGCATTGCCCAATTCTGCTGATCCGGGCGCACATGCCGGAGCTGCCCGCCGGCGCGACGGCGCCGTTCACCAAGGCGCTGGTCCCATTGGATGGCTCCGAGTTCGGCGAACGGGTCATCAGCGAGGCGCTGGATGCGATCGACGACGAGGCACTCGCGCTGCACCTGCTGCGCGTGGTCACCATCCCGGTCATGACGATGGCGACAGCCGGCGACCCGTCGGCCGCAATGAATTACGGGCTGGTCGGCGAATACCTCGACGCAACCAACGACGAAGCGAAGGAGTACCTCGCGGCGCTGGCCGCCCGCCTGGGAGCGGACGGCCGCACGGTAACCTGGGAAGTGCGCGAGGGCGATGTAGCGACCGAGATCAACGCGGTTGCAGACGAGCAGAAGGCTGACCTGATCGCCATGTCCACCCACGGGCGCGGCGGACTCGGGCGCTTGATCTTCGGCTCGGTCGCCGAAAAAGTACTACACTCCGCCAACCGGCCATTGCTCCTGATCCGCCCCAAAGGGTAGAGCAGTCCCACCCAATAACCCGTCCTCTCCTGCGGCCTCTAACCGCAGGAGAGGACAGCACCCGCACAGCTGCATCGCGATGCCCCACACATCACTCCGCGCTACCCCATTCCGGGCCTGACCAACCGCTCATCCCTGGTCACTGGTCACTGGTCACTCGCCCGTATCAAGCATTGATGTAGCCATCGGCGAGGAGTAGTTCCGCGTTGAGGATCGAGGCGCCGGCAGCCCCGCGGATCGTGTTGTGGCCAAGCACGATGAACTTGATGCCGAACAGTGGGCACTCGCGCACCCGGCCAACAATCGAGGCCATCCCGCCAGCGACATCGCGGTCGAGCGCTGGTTGCGGGCGGTCCGGCTGGTCGCGCACGATCACCGGGTTGGCTGGTGCGGAGTAGAGTCCGAGCTCCTGTGGCCGACCCTTGAAGGCCCGCAGTACATCCACCACCTCTGACGGCGAGGCGGGCTGCCGCAACTGCACGTTGATCGCCTCCATATGGCCGTGGCGCACCGGCACGCGGTTGCACTGTGCGCTGACGCGCATATCGGCGTACTGGAACTCCTGGCCGTCGAACCCGCCAAGCAGCTTGCGCGACTCAATCTCCATCTTCTCTTCTTCGCCGCCGATGTATGGCACCACATTGTCGATCAGGTCGAGCGACGGCACACCGGGGTAGCCTGCGCCGCTGCTCGCCTGCATGGTCGTGACCATCAGCTGCTCAACCCCAAAGGCATCGAAGATCGGCTTGAGCGCGAGGACGAAGTGGATCGTCGAGCAGTTGGGGTTGGTTACGACGAAGCCGCTCCAGCCGCGCGCCTGCTGCTGCACCCGCACCGCCGCCGCATGCTCCGGGTTCACCTCCGGGATCAGCAACGGGATATCCGGGTCAAGCCGGTTGTCGCGCGCGTTCGAGAAGACGTAGTGCCCTTCCGCTGCCAGGCGCGTCTCGACTTCGCGCGCCAGTCCACCCGGGAGCGAGCAGAAGACGATCGGGCTCTCCACCGGCTGCTCGTGGTGCTTGATAACCGTGTTCGCCGCTTCCTCTGGCGGGGAGGCGCTGATGCGCCAGTCGGCGGCATCGGCATACCGCTTGCCTGCACTACGGTCGCTGCCGAACAGCTCCCGCAGCCGGAACTGCGGGTGCCCATCCAGCAACTCGATGTAGCGTTGCCCCACACTTCCCGTTGCACCCAATACGGCAACATCGATCTTGCTGGACATTGAGCGTTCCTTCCCTTTCTCCCAACCGAACCAACCGCCCGAGCAACAAAAAAGCAGGAGCCAAGATGCTCCTGCCGACCCTGTGTCGCGTTGAGAACTGCCTCAGGCAGTACCTCCGCGCAACGCCGAGCCGGCGTGCGCGGTAGTGGTCTCCGTAATCATGATGGTGGTATGCATCGCCACCGACGGAACTCCAACGCTGGGACATACAAGATGCCGGTTGCCTCCCGCGATGCCGTTCTGTAGGCTCACGTGGCCGCCGGATTGGCGTGGACGATAGCAGGAGCGTGACCGCGCGTCAAGCGGGCTGGAAGAGGCGAGGGCATGGCGGAGCAGCGTATTGGGGTAGCGGTGCTCGGGTTGGGCAACATTGGTGGTGCAGTTGCCCGCGCCCTAGTACACGATGCCAGCGCATTGGAGCGGCAGAGCGGGCTCACCCTGGAGCTCGTCGGCGGTTTTGCGCGCGGCCCGGAATATGGCGAACGGGCAGGCATTGGCCGCGAACGTGTCAGCAGCGATGCCGAGGCGCTGATCGATGACCCGCAGGTTGACGTGGTCGTCGAAGTGCTGGGCGGCGAGCAGCCGGCTGCAGCGCTGATCAGCCGTGCGCTGGCCGCAGGCAAGCATGTCGTCACCGCCAACAAGGAGGCTGTCTCCAAGCATTTGCCAGCGATGCTGGCAGCCGCGCGAGACGGCAACAGCGCGCTGATGTGCGAAGCGAGCGTCGGTGGAGGCATCCCACTGCTAGTTTCATTGCGGCAGATCATGGCGACCAACCGCATTGAACGCCTGCGCGGGATCGTCAATGGGACGACGAACTTCATCCTCTCCAAAATGGATGCCGAAGGGGCCGATTACGCGCCAACCCTGGCCGAAGCGCAGGCGCTGGGGTATGCCGAGCCGGACCCGACCGCCGATGTCGAAGGGTTCGACGCCAGCTACAAGTTGGCGATCCTTGCCTCGCTGGCGCTCGGCCGGCACGTCCACCCGCAGGAAATCAGCCGCACCGGCATCAGCGGCGTCACGGCGCTGGACATTGCCGACGCCCGCGCGCGCGGCGGAACGATCCGCCTGATTGCCGGCATGCAGCGCACGGACGACGGCGCGACGTTGTCGGTCGCCCCAACCTTCATCCCGAACGACGACCTGTTCTCACGGGTGATGTCCAACTTCAACGCAATTGAAATCGTCGGCGACAGGGTCGGGCCAGTGCTGCTGCATGGCCAGGGAGCGGGGCCAAGCCCCACCTCCAGCGCGATCCTCTCCGACATCATCGAAGCCGCGCGCGCCGGCAGCGCCGCCTCGCTGCGGTTGGGTGAGTAGTCGCAGGCGGCTAAATCACCCCCAGCTCGCGTAGTGCGGCGATCTCGCTTTCGGCGAGCCCGAGGATGCCGCCGAGCACGTCGTCGTTGTGCGCGCCGAGCGCTGGCCCAGGGAAGACGACATCGCCCGGCGTCTTCGACAGCTTTGGCACGATGCCGGGCATGGCGACGACGCCGATCGCCGGGTGAGAGACTTCGACGATGTCCTCCCGCGCCCGATAGTGCGGGTCGGCGAAGATATCGCTGATCGAGTTGACCGGGCTGAACGGGCAACCGTAGCGGTCGAGCAGCTCCTGCGCCTCAGCGTAGGTGTGCGCGGCGAACCACGCGGTGAGGATCGCTTCCAACGCCGCGTTGTGCTTCACCCGGTCGGCGTTGGTGCGGAAGCGCGGGTCGGTCAGCAGGTCGTCGCGGCCAATCGCCTCCGCCAGACGCTGCCAGGTGCGTTCGGTGCTGGTGACCAGCACCACCCAGCGGCCATCGCCGCTCTTAAACACGCCGGTTGGGCTGGAACCAGCGGCCACGAACGGAGTGCGCTCGCGCACCGTCCCATTGTGCGCAAACTCTGCCACCTGGAAATCGAGCATGCGGAAGAGTGGTTCGTAGAGCGATACGTCGACGACCTGGCCGTCGCCGGAGTGGACATCGCGGTGATAGAGCGCCATCAGCCCGGCGAATGCGCCAGTCAACCCGGCGAGATAGTCCGCCAGCGATATTGGCGGGCTGACCGGCGGTCGGTCCGGGTAGCCGGTCAGGTACATCATGCCACTGTAGGCGGTGAGCGGTGTCCCGAAACCGGCCAGCTCGCGCGAGGGGCCAGTCTGCCCGTAGCCGGAGATGCGCACGACGATGATGCCGGGGTTGGCCTCGCGTAGCGTCGCTTCGTCCAACCCCCAACGCTCCAGGGTCCCGGGCCGAAAGTTCTCAACAAGCATGTCGCTCGTTGCAACGAGACGCAGGAACAGGTCGCGGCCGGTTTCCGTGCGCAAGTCGAGGGTGACTGAGCGCTTGTTGCGGTTGAGGATTGCGTAGCGTAGTGAAACGTCATCCACGTGCGGCAGCAGGTTTCGGCTGGGGTCGCCCGTCCCCGGCTGCTCGATCTTGATGACGTCGGCACCGAAATCGGCGAGCATCGACGCCCCGTAGGGCGCGGCAATCATCGTGCCGAGATCGAGCACCCGGATACCTCGCAGCGGGCCGCTCCCTTGCTGACGCGCACGCTCCACGTTGTCCGCCTCTCGCTCCGCAATCGCTCGACTTGGCCCACCAGGCCGGGCGACAATGGCGCCAACTGTCGCACTCGCAGAAAGGATAACCGAGCCATGCCAAGCAACCCGCTGGTGATTGCCCCGCAGGGTGGCGCGACGTTTCTCAACGCGCCGCTCGTGCTCGACCTTGACACGCTGGACGCCGACTACGCTGTGCTGGGCATCCCGTTCGGCGTGCCATATGGCATGCGCGGCGTTGCGCCGGATGCGGCAGATGCGCCAGCGGCAGTGCGTGCCAGGTCGGTGCGCTTTGGCCGGTTCCTGCACCATTACGACTTCGACTTCGATGGCCCGCTGCTGGATGGCAGAGACGTGCGCATCGTCGACTGCGGCGATGTCTTCGCCGACCCACTCGACGTCACCGGGAACAGTGCGCGGGCCACAGCGGCGGTAGCGAAGATCCTGGCGGCCGGCTGCTTGCCGATCATCCTGGGTGGCGACGACTCGGTCCCGATCCCGTTCTTGCGCGCCTACGCCGGTCAGGGGGACATCACGGTCATCCAGATCGACGCGCATCTCGACTTCCGCGATGAGATCGACGGGGTAACCGAAGGCTTCAGCAGCCCGATGCGCCGCGCGTCAGAAATGGAATGGGTGCGCGGAATCATCCAGGTCGGTATGCGTGGGGTCGGCACGGCGCGGCCGTCCGATGTCGACGATGCGCGCGCTGCCGGAAACGTTATCGTGCCGATGGCCGACCTGCAGCGCGCTGGCGTCGACGCGCTCGGCGCACTTCTGCCGGAGGGTGGGCGGTTTGTCGTGACGATCGACCTCGACGGACTCGACCCATCCGTGGCTCCGGCGGTCGGTGCACCGATGCCCGGCGGCCTGCGCTTCGAGGATGCGTGTCGCATCATTCAGCTCGCTGCGCAACGTGGGACCATCGCCGGCTTCGATGTCGTCGAGATGGCCCCGTCGCTTGACAGCACTGGCCTCACCGGCGTGACAGCGGTGCGTCTCATTGAGCACGCCATTGCAGCGCACGTCCGGCACAGCCGGTGACGGCGTGGAGAGCATGTTGCGCGTTTCAGCGCGCGTCCACACAGCACATACCCTGCGGGCGCCCCCTGGGCAACCCATCTATTGGCCAGTGAAGCGCGGCTCCCTCCGCTCCAGCAGCGAGGCCATGCCTTCGCGCGCGTCGTGGGTCATCAGCGTCCGGGCAACCAGACGCGCCTCCAGTTCCAGGATCTCGTCCATCTGCGGGAACACGGCGCGGTTGAAGGCGCGCTTCGTCAGGCCAATGGCGGTTGTCGACAGGGTGGCCAGTTCCGCTGCCCAGGCGTAAGCAGCTTCACCCAGCGAGTCGCTCGGCACGACGCGGTTGACCAAGCCAAGCCGCAGCGCTTCGTCTGCGTACATCCGCCTCCCAGACCAGAGGAACTCCGCGGCCCGACCCAACCCGAGCAGATGCGGCAACGACAACGTCGCCCCGCTATCCGGCGTGATGCCGATGCGGGTGAATGCGCCGACGAAACTGGCGTGCTGGGCGGCGATGCGGAGGTCACAGGCCAGGGCAAGGGATAGCCCCGCTCCGGCGGCCACACCGTTGAGCGCGGCGATGATCGGTTTCTCAACCCCGCGCAGCGTCCTGAAGATGGCGCTATAGTAGTCGCGGGTGGAGGCATACAGGCGTTCTTCATCCGGCTCCACCCAACCGCCGCCCGCCTTGATGTCCGCCCCGGCCGAGAACGCGCGGTCGCCAGCGCCGGTAACCACGATGCAACGCACCTCCGGGTCGGCGTGCGCTGCGCGCAACGTCTCGAACAGTTCGCCCAGTAGGTCACGCGTGAATGCGTTCATCGATGCGGGCCGGTTGAACGTCAGCGTCAACACGCCGGTGGCCTGCGACTTCAAGAGCGCTGTTGCGGCGTCCATCGATCCTCCTGTCGCACAGGTCGCAGGATTATCGGCCGGTGAAGTTCGGCTCTCGGCGTTCCAGGAACGCGGCCACACCCTCG
>QEUZ01000246.1 GCA_003577355.1 Chloroflexota bacterium
CCGGAAGAGAGCAAGCGGGTCGGCAAGCTGCTGCGTGGTCTGCACCTGCCGGCGGAAACCGAGCGCATCGCACGCATCCGGGTGGCCGAGCTGATCGCCTACCAGAACGCCGGCCTCGCCAAGCAGTATCTGGCGCTGGTGCAGGAAGCTGCCACCGCCGAAGCCCGCGCCGTGCCCGGCGACACACGCTTCTCAGCCGCCGTCGCGCGCTACTACTACAAGCTGCTGGCCTACAAGGACGAATACGAAGTCGCCCGGCTCTACCTCGACCCACGCTTCGACGCGAGCCTCGCTGCCGACCTGCCAGAGGGCGGCACACTGCGCTACCACCTGCACCCGCCGGTGTTGCGCGCACTCGGCATGAAGCGCAAGATCGCCTTCGGCCCACGCTTCCGCAACGCCTTCCGGCTGCTCTACGCTATGCGCCGCCTGCGCGGCACCAAGCTCGACATCTTCGGCTACGCACATGTCCGCAAGGTGGAGCGCGAGCTGATCACCGAATACGCCGCGCTGATCCGCGACGAGATCGCCCGCCTCAGCCCGGCCACACACGCCCACGCGCTGGCCATTGCCGAGCTCCCGGACATGATCCGCGGCTACGAGGAGATCAAGCTCAAGAACGTGCAAGCCTATCACGAGAAACTGGTGGAGTTGGCCTAACCTCAACCCCCAAGCTCCCCCTCTCGTGCGAGGAGACGGGGAGTTTGGGAGCACGCCGGACGGTTCCGGCCAAGCAGCCGCTGATAATCTCGCAGCGATGGCTCACCGCCGTCGCTCTGGTCCTCCTGCCCTCGCAGGGAGCGCGGTCACCTCTCCATATCCGCAAGCTCCTGGAGGATCTGCGCACCGAGGTTGGCGGCGGGCAGGCCACGGAAGAGGAAGGCCAGGCCAACGACGGCGTTGAGCTCCTCCCATGTCGCCCCTGCCCGGCGCGCGGCGATCGCGTGCAGGCGCGTGGCATCGGAGAGCAGGCCCAGCAGGATGCCGAAGAGGATCAGTTGCGAGGTCTTGACATCGAAACACTCCGGGTACATCGCTTTGGCCCGGAGCGTCTCCTGCATCTCCAGCAGCTCCGGGTCGACCCGCGCCAGCATGTCGGTACGGGCGGCAATGCGCGGCGGCACGAAACCAATCAGCTCGGTGTAGAACGCGCGGTACGCTTCGACCTGTTCGTCGCTGATCTGACGCTCCGGAAGCGGGTCGGACATCGGTCGGTCCCTTCAGGGGCTGGCGCCCTCACCAATAGCGCATCGCCCCCAGGAAGAGGCTGCGCAGGTCGTCGTGGGTGAATTCGCGTGGGGCGAGCTGGGTCAAGCGCCGCTGCGGCAGTGTGCCGGCGACAAGGTCTTCGACGTCGTCCGGCTCGAACCCCACAGCGGAGAGGCCATTCGGCATGCCGGTGCGGCGCATCAGGGTGATCACGGCACGCGCGAGAATCTCGCCGGCGTCTTCCGGGTGGGCATTCGTCGTATCAACACCCATCACGCGAGCGGCGAAGAGGTGCCGCTGCGGGTCAGCCGGGCCGGTCCAGCGGAAGACGCTTGGTCCGTTGAGGATGACCGACATGCCGTGGGGGATGATCGGGTGGCCAACGTCGTAGCCGGCCGGCTGGAAGTCACGCACCATGCCGGAGACCGGGTAGGACATCGCGTGCGGCAGATGGCAGCCGGAATTGCCGAACCCAATGCCAGAGAAGGTGGAAGCCAGCAGCATCTGCCCACGAACGTGGTCGTTCTCCGGCTCCTCGACCGCCTGGACGATGTTGCGCGACATCATCTCCAGCGCGCGTGCCGCCCAGATGTCGCCGATGGGGTTGGAACCCTGGTAGCCGGGGCGCTGGCTCGGGTCGGCCGGCGCGGGCCGCTGGTCGTAGGGGAGCGCAGTGAGCGCTTCGATGGCATGGCAGAGGATGTCGAACCCAGTGCTGGCCGCAACCATCGGCGGCATATCACGCGTGTTCTCTGGGTCGACGATACCGAGGGTGGGTCGTAAGTAGCGGTGCGAGATGCCAGTCTTCACGTGCATGCGCTGGTAGTCGAAGATCGCCACGCCGGTCGCCTCGCTGCCGGTCCCGGCCGTGGTCGGGATAGCGATCAGCGGCTTCACCGGCCCTGGCACTGGCTGTGCCGCGCCAATGGGCGCGTTGACATAGGTCAGCAGGTCGCCGGGGTAGGTTGAGAGCAGGTTCGCCACCTTTGCGGTGTCGATGCTCGAGCCGCCGCCGACAGCGACGAACCCGTCGAAGCCGCCGTCCAGCGCGAAGTCGATTGCCTCCTGGAACGACCCATCGGTCGGCTCGACCCGCACCCTGTCGAACACCACCGTGTCGATCCCCGCCTCGCGCAGCGACGCCAGCGCAACGGCAACCGGCGCAAGCGTTGCAACGCGCGGGTCGGTCAGCAGCATCACTCGTTGCGCGCCAAGCCGCGCCATGTCCCAGCCGACCTCGCGGGTCGCGCCCGGCCCAAACTTGATGCTCGACGCATCCATCGTAAAGATGGTTTCCCTGGTCATCCCTCACTCCTGTCTTCAGCGACACCAGCGTTCGCCGGCATCACTCTACCCAGTGGGTGCGCGATGAACAAGGTAGATTTGCATAGATTTGATGCTTACCACATGACGTGCCCACCATTCGGCGAGATCGACTGCCCCGTGGTGTAGCTGGCCTCGTCGGAGGCGAGGTAGACATAGGCCCAAGCGATTTCGATGGGCTGGGCGACGCGGCTGATCGGCAGGGTTTCCAGCATCTTGTTGAGGCGTTCGGGCGCGCCCATGCCACGCAACATTGGGGTATCGGTTGGGCCGGGGCAAACGGTGTTGACCGTGATGCCATACTGGCCAAGCTCCAGCGCGCCGACGACGCTGAGCGCGACAACGCCAGCCTTCGAGGCGGAGTACGACGAACCGGTGGCAATCGGCCGGTGGGCCAGGTTTGAGGCGGTGTTGATGATGCGGCCCCAGCCCTGTTCCTTCATGTAGGGGATTGCATATTTCATGCCGAAGTAGACCCCGCGCAGGTTGACGTTCATCACGAAGTCGAACTCTTCGGTCGGCTCTTCATGCAGCAGGTAGTGGCTGGAGGGCACGCCGGCATTGTTGACGATGATATCGATGCGCCCAAAGCGCGCGACCGTGGCGTCGACAGCCGCCTTCACCTGCTCCTCGACCAGGACATCCACCTCAACCGCAAATGCATCGTGGCCGAAATCGGCCAGCTGCCCCAGCAGCGAGGCCTTGTCCACGGCGTGCCCCAGGTCGCCAACGCAGACATCCGCCCCTTCAAGCGCAAACAACCGGCAGACCTCCCTGCCAATGCCGGTGCTTGCGCCGATAACCAGCGCCTTCTTCCCCTCAAGGCGGTTCATGCCACGCTCCTTCCCACCCAGCACGTGAGCAACCCCACGCGCGGCGCGTATCTTCGCCGAGCGGGGGGCGGAAGGAAACGCTTGACGAGCAACTGTCGGAGTTAGTCCTGGATCACACCACAGACAACGCGCGCGCCGCTGTTGCCAGCGGGGTCGGTCACCAAGTCGTCTTCTCCCGCGTGGATCACCAGGGCGCTACCATCGAAGTCAAACAGACTGTAGTGGCCAGCCGAGAGGGTGAAGTTGCCGGTGATCACCGAGAGCTGCGCTCTGCCGGATTCCGGGACGCGCAAGTTGCCCAAATCACCGGGATGGTTGCCATGGTGCAGGCCGTCTGGGTTGAAGTGCCCACCTGCCGCAGCGAAACTCGGTGTACAGGCGCCGACGGCGTGGACGTGGATGCCGTGCAACCCTGGCGTCAGGCCAACCACCGTCACCAACACATGCACCTTTCCATCGCGCCGCTGGGTGAACTGGGCTGTGCCGACACGCTCGCCGTCAGCATTCACAAGTATCGCACTGGCAGTGTGGGTGGAGTAGCGCTGCTTCGTCCCAACCGCTCCAGCAGCGGCGGGCGCGAGCGCCGCGATTGCAAGCAGCAGGGCCAAGCCGAACAAGACCGTCGATCGTGACACTCGCATCGAGTCCCCTTCCCAGTCAGGCCTCTGTCCACAGATGGTCAGAAGCGTGGCATCCATTTATCGCGTCAGGGAAAGGAACGTCGCCGAGGGGAGTATGTGACGGCTACGCCACGATGTCGATCACACCACTGAGCAAGAGCGCCCCACCGGCCAGCAGGCTAAGTAGCAACAGTATGTCGAACGCTGTGGCGTATCGACCGCTCGCGAACGCCGCCGGAATGCGGTAACGCGCCAGGTGCGCGGCCAGTCGCGGCGTGCGGGCCGCTCGCGCAAGCGGCAACCCGATCGCAAGCGTCAGAAAGATAAGCAGCCCGGCGGCGTGTGTAAGGGCATCGCGCAGATCTTCAGCACGCACCATCTCAATAGCGAAATGTCCCGCCTGTATGGGTGCTGCGATCACCAGCATCGTGAGCGGCAGAAGCGCGAGTCCTCCGATCACGAGAACTGCCAACATGCCGAGCAAGCGAGCCGGGCGCCACGGCCCGCCCAAGCGCAGTTCAGGCATTCTGCGGTCCACGCGGCGTTCAACCGCCACGACCAATGGACCGAACGCCACAAAGATGGCTGCAAACATCAGCACGTTCAGAACAGGAAACCCGATACGCGCGAAATCCGGGTTGTCGGAGCTGATCACCGTCGTACCAGCCCCGGCCAGCAGGAGCAGCCCGAAGAGCAGTCCCGCATAACGGCGGCCATAGCGGCTCAGCCACGGCTTGAGCAACAGCAACAACAGTCCACCGATGATCCCGTAAAACATGCCCTCGAAGAGCAGGTCGACCGTCCCTCCCCAACTGAACGTGCCGACCACCTGACCGCTGCTCTCGGTGATGGCCACTTCACCAGGGTGCTCGCGCACAAAGATTTGCCCCGCAACGTACATAGCGATACGCCCGCCAACGCCGCCAGCCACGATGCCAGCCACCATGCCCGCGAGGATGACAACAGTCAACGAGCGCATCAGGGCTGCCAACAACGCCAGCGCAGCACGCGCGCGACGCCACCGCGGCGGCGGAGTGAGGTGCGTCATCTCCGCCCGGCCGTTGGGCGAGTAGTGCGCGCCAGCTCCCGGCGGCGCG
The DNA here is from genome assembly GCA_003577355.1 of Chloroflexota bacterium. GTDB lineage: Bacteria > Chloroflexota > Chloroflexia > Thermomicrobiales > CFX8 > CFX8. The sequence goes on from QEUZ01000246.1 coordinate 5,083, forward strand.
AGCTGCGTCGCCAACGCTGCCGCGATGCGCTGCGGAAACGTATCGTCCGGCAGGGCCGGTTCGCGCAGGCGGCGGACCAGGCAGGCGGTGTCGAGCAACTCCCACAGCTCCGCATCGTCCGGTTCGATACGCGGTGGCTGTTCGGCGTTGAGCGCATCGAGGGCGGCGTCGAGCCGGGTTTCCAGCTCGCGTTGAGCATCGTGGTCTGGGCGGCCGCTCATGCGGGAGCCTCCTCTCGCAGGGCGGCCCGTAATGCGACGAGTGCTCGGCGCTGCAATTGGCGGACCGCATCGGCCTGACGACCCATAATGGCGCCAACCTCTTGCGCGGGACGTGCCTCGATAATGCGGAGCTGGATCACCCGGCGGTAGTCTTCTGGCAGGCCAGCCAGCGCAGCACGCAACGCAGCGTGGTCGAGCGCATCGAGTGCCAATTGCTCCGGCCCAGGCTCATGTGTTGCAAGCTCGGTGATGCTGTCGATATCGGTGTTCGGCGCGCTGCGTTTGCGCCAGCGGTCGCGCAACAAGTTCAGGGCGATCGTTACCAGCCAGGCGTGCAGCGGCGTCTCGCCGATGCGGTAGCGCTCCAACGAACGCAGGGCGCGCAGAAAGACCTCCTGGGTGAGGTCCTGCGCCTCGGCCTGGTTGCCGAGGTTACGGTAGAGCAGGTCGTAGATCGGCCGCCATTCCCGCCGGCAGACTTCTTCCAGGGCAAGCGCGTCCCCGCGTTGTGCGCGCCATATCAGGTCGCGATCGTCCTCGGCCATTGTGCCCCTTGTCTGGGAAGCAGAACGGACTGCCAGGGCGAATGTGACGCAGATCGCGGAATTGGCTCGGCGAGATGGGAGTATGAACGAGAACAGCCGCTGCGTCGAGCGAGCGTTTGGGCGCTCTGTCCCAACGGCCCTCCGGGCCGAAGCATTGGGACCCTTTGTCACAACGGGTGCTGCCTATGCTGCAAATACCGGTTGCCAAATGTGCTCTGCAAGGTACGGTTGATGAACGGCCCGAACCGCTACGATCTACCGCGGGAAGGATGGCATGATGGAAACATCGAGTAACCCTGTGTTCCGAGAACCGTTCCCGATCCTCTACGTCGCGGATGTCGCCCGCTCGGCGCGGTTCTATACGGAGCTCCTCGGCTTCAGGCAGACATTCACCTGGGACGCCGCTGGCACGGTGCAGTTCGCCTACCTGCGGCTCGGCTCCACCGGCATCGGCTTGGGCGCGCGTTCTGGCGTACCCTGGGCGGATGGCGGCACGGCAGCCGAACGTGGCCGGACGTTCGAGCTCTGCATCTATGTCGACGATGTCGACCTGGCAAGCGCGCGCTTACTGGCAGCCGGGGTCGCACAGGTCGCGCCACCGGAAACGAAACCCTGGGGCGAGCGCCTGACCTACTTTCTTGATCCAGACGGCAATCCGCTGCACATCACGATGGTGCTGCCGGAGGGGAACCATGCGGGCAATAGTTCAGACACGTCCGATGCCTTGCCGCGCTCGATTGGCGCCCCAGCCCGCCGCGCACTGCAAGAGATCGGCGTCACCCGCCTGAGCCAG
>QEUZ01000247.1 GCA_003577355.1 Chloroflexota bacterium
TCAGGCGGCGGGCGCTGACATGCCGATCGTTCTGAAATCGCCCGCTGATATCGACAAGATGCGCGCATCTGGCCTCGTCGTGGCGCGTGCCCACGCATTGGCGCGTTCACTGATCCGCCCTGGCGTGTCAACCGGCGAAATCGACGCTGCTGTCCACGAGCTGATCGTCGATGCGGGGGGCTATCCGTCATTTCTTGGGTATCACGGATATCCAAGGAGCATCTGCGCATCTGTCAACGAGCAGATCGTGCACGGGATCCCGGGCGATCGTGTCCTGGTGGAAGGGGACATCATCTCAATCGATATTGGCGTCAAACTCGACGGGTTTCATGCTGACGCCGCTGTTACACACGCAGTTGGCGAGATCAGCGAGGAGAAGCGCGCACTCATCGAAGCCACCGAGGGCGCCTTCTGGGCGGGCTACCACGAGGTGCGCGAGGGCCGGCGCATGGGGGATGTTTCCCACGCGATCCAGACCTACGCAGAGACGCGTGGGTATGGCGTTATCCTCGGCTATGGTGGCCACGGCATTGGGCGCAGCATGCATGAGGACCCGCATGTGTCCAATGCTGGTGCTCCGGGTAGCGGCACGTTACTGCGGCCGGGCATGACATTCGCGATTGAGCCGATGCTCTGTATCGGGCCACCCGACGCCATCGAGCTCGACGATGGCTGGACTGTCGTGGTTGCCAGTGGGCAACCGGCAGCACACTTCGAGCACACGGTTGCTGTCGCTGGTGAAGAGGCGCTGATATTGACCGCGGCGGTGGAGCCCGTGGTATAATCCCGATTTGTTGCGCATGCGTTGACATGCGCCATTTTCGCGTGCCGACGGGGAGACACTTGGCGAAGAAAGACACGATTGAGGTTGAAGGGAAAGTGACCGAGCCACTTCCGAACGCGATGTTTCGGGTGGAGCTCGATAACGGTCACGAAGTACTCGCGCACATTTCCGGCAAGCTTCGCATGAATTTCATCCGCATCCTGCCGGGAGACCGTGTGCGCGTTGAGCTTTCGCCGTATGACCTGACACGAGGTCGGATAACGTACCGCTTGCGCACGTAAACAGGCACGACTCAGGGACGAGATGAGTCATTCGGGTTGATGGGCAGGGAGACGCATGAAGGTATCCGCATCGGTGAAAGTACGCTGCGAGCGTTGCAAGATCATTCGGCGGCGCGGAGTCGTGCGGGTCATCTGCTCGAACCCGAAGCACAAGCAGCGCCAGGGCTAGGAGCCAGTGGAGGAGGGCTGTACTGATGGCACGCATTGCCGGCGTCGATATCCCTCGCGATAAGCGGGTCGAACATGCCCTGCCGTACATTTACGGGATCGGGCTTCCAACCAGCCAGCAAATTCTCGAGCGCACTGGGATCGACCCGAACACGCGCGTCAAAAACTTGACCGATGATGAGGTCGCCAAGCTGCGGGACATCATCGAGAAGGAAATGCGGGTTGAGGGAGACCTCCGGCGCGAGGTCGCCATGAATATCAAGCGGCTGATGGATATCGGATGTTATCGCGGTATCCGCCACCGGCGGGGTATGCCAATGCGCGGGCAACGCACGCGCACAAACGCTCGTACGCGGCGCGGTCCGAAGCGAGCAATCGGGTTGAAGAAGAAGGGCCGCTAAGCGGCTGTAGACCTGCGATACCTGGTCAGATGCGGCTGGTGGCTGGGAGTCCTCCCCAGCGCGGCTACGCCGGCCCGCATTCTGGAACTAGTGAGCGCGGCACAGCGTGGCATTGTGGAGTCAGGGAGGGTTTCCAGGGCATGGCGGATCGTCGACGTGGCGCCGCGCGCGGCAAGGCTCGAGTACGACGGCGTGATAGGAAGAATATTCCTCGCGGCAAAGCCTATATTTCGTCTACGTTCAACAACACGATCGTAACGTTGACCGATCCGGCTGGAAACGTGATCGCCTGGGCGAGCGCCGGAGCATCGGGGTTCAAGGGCTCGCGTAAGAGCACACCCTATGCGGCACAAGTCACGGCCGAGAATGCAACCCGCAAAGCGATGGAGCACGGTCTGCGTCAGGTTGAGGTGTACGTCAAAGGACCCGGCGCCGGTCGCGAAATGGCAATCCGCGCGTTAGCCGCAACTGGTTTGCAAGTGCTGTCGATCGCCGATACGACTCCGATCCCACACAACGGTTGTCGGCCACCGAAGCGACGTCGCGTCTAGAATCGCGCTGGGCATCCCAGTACAGCATCGGCTGCGGGCTGCGGCTCGCATCGCTCCCGATTTGGAGCGTTGAGTCCAGAAGGGTAGAGGACAAGACACAAGCATGGCAAGGTACACCGGACCAGTTTGTCGGCTTTGCCGGCGCGAAGGAATGAAACTGTATCTCAAGGGGGAGCGCTGTTTCGGGCCCAAGTGCCCGATTACCCAGCGAAACCCCGCGCGTAATTTCCCCCCTGGCATGCACGGGCAGAAGCGCACGCGCCGGCCATCAGAGCACGGTTTGCAGTGGCGTGAGAAGCAGAAGGTTCGTCGCCACTATGGGTTGATGGAGCGCCAGTTCAGCAAGACATTCAAGGAAGCTGCCCGGCAGGAGGGGGTCACCGGAGACAACTTGCTGCGACTTTTGGAAATGCGCTTGGATAACGTGGTGTATCGCCTCGGCTTTGCCGACTCGCGGCGTCAGGCGCGCCAGCTCGTACGGCATGGACACTTCACGGTCAACGGCCGGAAGACTGATGTGCCGTCGTACCAAACGCGCCCAGGAGATGTTATCGCCGTGCGCGAGCAGAGTCGCCGCAAGGAATACTTCCTGACGGCAGCTGAAATGCTGAAGACACGCCAGGCGCCACAGTGGTTGACGCTCAACCCCAACGAGCTTTCGGGGACAGTCGTGAACGCGCCGAGCCGAGATCAGATCGAGATTCCACCGATCAACGAGCAGTTGATCGTCGAGTTCTATAGCCGGTAGGAGTCACCGCCCACGTCATCTACGCGGCGCGCCGCCGCACAAACTGTTCATGGGTCGGACGCGCCGGCTGGCCGAAGGAGGCGAATCAACATGCTGGAAATGGCTGAACCAAAGGTCGAGCGAGTTGTCACCGGGCATAACTATGGGCGGTTCAGCGTTGAGCCCCTCGAGCCTGGCTACGGGACCACGATGGGCAACGCCCTGCGTCGCATCTTGCTGCGCTCACTTCCTGGCGCGGCGATTGTGCGCGTGCGCATCGCCGACGTTTGGCATGAGTTTTCGACGATCGAGGGGGTCCGTGAGGACGTGACCGAAATCGTCCTCAACCTCAAGCGCGTGCGAGTGCGTTCAATCGGACCGTTGAGCGAAACTCGCGCGCACCTTTCCGTCCGCGGACAAGGGGTCGTGACCGCCGGCGACATTGAATGGCCGTCGGATATCGAAGTCGTCAACCCGGAGCAGGTCATCGCGACGATCGACTCGCCCTCGGCGTCCATTGAAATGGACCTGGTCGTTGCTGCCGGTAGAGGCTATCGACCGGCAGAAGCCCAGGAGAATTTCGCCATCGGCGAGATCCCGATTGACGCGATCTTCACGCCGATTCAGAAGGTCAATTACGTCGTTGAGCACACCCGCATGGGTTCGCTCACCGATTACGACCGGTTGATTATCGAGATTCAGACCGATGGAACGGTTGAGCCAAGCGACGCTCTCGCCATGGCCGCAGGTATCCTGGTTGATCATGCGCAGAAGATCGCCAACTTCAACCGCGAGCCAAGTGGCCCGGAAGCAGATGGAGCCGCCAAGGCCGGGCCTGAGGACTTGCGCCCTCTGGCAGAGCTCGGTTTACCGCCACGCGTGCTGAACGCATTGCGTAGCCGGCAGATCGAACGCGTCGGCCAAGTCATGAATATGGAGCGCGACCAGCTCCTGTCGATCCGTAACTTTGGTCCGCGCTCGTTGCGCGAGTTGCTAGATGCACTGACAGCTCACCACTATTCCATTCCGGCGACGCTCTCTGGGGGCGCTGCGGAGTACGCAGCAGGTGACGGTGACGATGACGCCTCCATTGAGGATGCGAGCAACGATGAGGAACAGGAGTCGGAGTCGTGAGGCACCGAGTCGCCGGACGGAAGTTCGGTCGCAACACAAACCAGCGCAAGGCACTGTTGAAGGGCCTTGCCGTCTCGTTGATCATCAACGACCGCATAACAACAACTGAGGCCAAGGCGAAGACCATTCGACCTGTGGTCGAGAAGTTGGTAACGCTGGCCCGCGAGGACACCGAGCACCACCGCCGCCTGGTGATGGCTCGCATCGGGAACGAGATTGCAACGCGCAAGCTATTCGAGAATCTTGGCCCACGCTACGAGGGCCAAGAAGGTGGCTATACGCGCATATACAAGCTCGGGGTACGGCAGGGTGACGCCGCGCCAATGTGCTTGATCGAGTTTGTCGACTAGACGACGCAATGCGTGCAGCGGTTCTGTTTTGTCATTGGTTATGACGGCACCGACTTTGCTGGATCGCAGATTCAGCCGGGACGGCGCACGGTACAGGGAGAGCTGGAGCGCGTAGTACAACAAGTAGCGCCAGGCTCGGGACGGTTGATTTTCGCCGGTAGGACCGACCGTGGCGTACACGCAGTAGGGCAGGTTGTTTCGGGAGATGTTGCCTGGGGTGGGACAACAGAAGAACTTCGTGCGGCACTCAATGCTGTGGCGCCGTTCGATTTGGTGGTTGCCCGTGTTTCCGTTGCATCTCCAACATTTCATGCCCGGTTCGATGCCCAGCGCCGTGAGTATCGTTACCGCATCCATATCGCTGCGGCGCCGCCGGTGCTCGAGCGCCGTTTCGTATGGTGGAGGCGACGGCCGTTGAACGCGGAGCTCGCGCAGCAAGCGTGTGCTGCATTCATTGGTCGTCGGAACTTCGGCTCGTTTGCAGGAATGGGGCGTAGCCGAGCGAAGGATGCCATGTCGCTGGTGCGTACTGTCTATGCGTGCGACTGGCATGTCGATGGTGTTGCTGCGGATGTGTCGCCGAGTGGAAGCGCGGAAGAGCGCCACGAGTTGCGCGTTGTTGCTGATGGGTTCTTGCCAAATATGGTGCGCAACATGACGACAGCAATACGGGTTGTCGCCGAAGGCGAACGACCGGTCGCGTGGGTGTATGACGTGTTGTCCGCTGTCGAGCGGTCTCTCGTCGGTGAAGCGGCGCCCCCGCACGGTCTGACGCTGCACCGGGTTTGGTACGGCGACGTGGAGCAACTGCCAGACGCGCTGGGCGCTCAGGTAGGGGAGTAAGAGGTAGCGAGATGGCAACGAAAACGTTTATGCCGCGAATTTCAGAGGTTGAGCGCGACTGGTTTGTCGTCGATGCTACCGGACTCACGGTCGGCCGGTTGGCGACACAGGTGTCGAGCATTTTGCGCGGCAAGCACAAGGCAATCTACGTACCGCACCAGGATGTCGGTGACCACGTTATTGTTGTGAATGCCGAGAAAGTACGGCTCACCGGGCGCAAGGAAGACCAGAAGCTGTACTACCGGCACTCTGGCTATCCGGGTGGGTTTCGCACGACGGGCTTCCGCGATATGCAACGGCAGCATCCTGAGCGGATCATTGAAAAGGCTGTCCGTGGCATGGTGCCGCATACCAACCTGGGGCGAGAGCAACTGAAGAAACTGCATGTATATGCAGGGCCGAACCACCCGCATGCTGGTCAACAACCGAAAGTGCTCGACCTGAGTGGTTCAGCCGGCGGCGAGTAAGGTTTGCGCGTCACAGCGTCGAATGGCAGAGGAGATGTGATGGCAGGGGGAGCAACCTACTACTACGGAACCGGGAGGCGGAAGTCGGCGGTGGCGCGTGTTCGCCTGTACCCGGGTACCGGTGAGATTTCTGTGAATGGCAAGAGTGCCGCAGAGTACTTTGGTGGGCGTGGCGTCTACCAGCAGGTGATCCGCCAACCGTTAATCTTGACCAACTCGCTCGACCGCTTCAATGTCCTGATTCGTGTCGCGGGTGGCGGCGTTTCTGGACAGGCTGGAGCCGTGCGACACGGGATCGCCCGCGCGTTGACCAAGGCCGATAGCGAGAATCGCCCTGCGCTCAAGCGTGCCGGTTTCCTGACGCGGGACGCGCGCGAGAAGGAACGCAAGAAGGTTGGGCTGAAGCGCGCTCGCAAGGCCCCACAGTACACGAAGCGCTAACACCGCTTCTGGTCTACGTGCGGACGTAGCCCGGAGCTGCTTGGCTCACTGCGAGCCAAGCGCACTGGTGCTGAAGAGCAACTGTACATGAGAACAGGCATCGACCAACTGGTCGATGCCTGTGTGCGTCTACGAAATGGGGGCGTGCCTAGCCTCGTGAACTGCTGCGCCGCCGCTTCGCTGCGTCTTCGAGAATCACGTCGATATCCTCGTTGGTGAACAGGTAGGTTTGTGGGACGGCGATGACACCGGCGGCAGCCTCTTGTAGTACTTGTCCCTTGATCAGGAACCCGTCCGGCACTTCAACAATGACAATATCCTTGAATCGATGTGTGTCGATATAGTGGCCCAGCGCCCTGAAGACATCCTCATAGCGCATTCGATAGCGTCCACTTGAATCAAGCATCCTCGTGAGACTCCTCTCGGCGGGGCACTGGTGGAGGCGCGAACGAGCGGCTCCAACTCAATGTCGCCGGAGCCGG
>QEUZ01000248.1 GCA_003577355.1 Chloroflexota bacterium
CACACGAACATGCCAAAGGAAAGCTGCCAGTATGCCGCCGTGCGCAGCGCCTGGCCGATCGAGACTTTCGGCTCCGACGGCCGCCCCTTGATGCGCTTGTCGGCAATCGCTGCGCGCCGAGCCGGTGAATCGCGCACCACCAGCACCGCCAGTGGCAGGATCACCAGGAACAGCACAGCCGACACGGCCAAATAACTGACTCGCCAACCCCAGCCCAGCATGATCGCCGTCACGATCGGCACGACCAGCAACTGCCCATAGGCAGAACCGGAGGTTGCCATCGACAGGGCAAGCCCGCGCCGCTTCTCGAACCAGCCGTTGACCAGCGCTGTCGTGTTGACCGGCGAGGTTGCCGCGAATGCGATCGCCGCGAACAGGCCGTAGAAGACGTACACCTGCCAGAGTTCGGTCACCAGGGTCATCGGGATCATCGTGAGGCCGACCAGCGCCACGCCAGCAATCAGCACCGGCCTGGAGCCGTATTTGTCAACGAGCACGCCAACGAGCGGCTGCAGGCACGACATCGCGATGACGCTGATCGTCACACCCAGCGCCAGCTCGGCGCGGCCCCACCCGAATTCCTCGCTGACCGGTTTCAGCACCACGCCGAACATGAAGCGGCCACCGTTGGCCACCGCCAGCGCAACCATCACAACCAGGACAACCGCCCACCCCTGGTAGATCCCGAGAACCTTCGGGCGGGCAACGCTCGGCTGTTCTACGTCCCGTTTCACTCGTGTACGACCTTCACCGCATCGTCTATCAGCAACGCAATCGTAGCAGGCTCGCGCCAAGGTGCGCCGATGGGTTTGGATTCTGGGCTAGGCCGCCACCCCGCGTGGCTTCGAGCCTTCGCTCCCAAAAGCACAACCGCTGTTCGGGAGCCTGCTCCCACACCCTCAATAACCATAGGTGCTGACGAGCTGTCCGAACGCGTTATAGAGGAACGCAGTGTCGCCATCGTTGTTCCACGTCGCGCTGCAACGTCCGTTGTACAACAGGGTCGGGGTATTGAACCCGTTGCAGGCGTGGATCGTCACGGAAGCTCCGGGGGCCAACTCGAACGATGGGAACCTGAAGAACACCGAGCCGCCTGCGTCCTCGATACGCCAGCCCTGCATCTGCACCGCTGCCGGCGCGAAGCTCGTCAGGGTCAGCGTTTCCTGTTCCCCTTCAGTGCCGGGTGGATTGTAGAGAATCGACGTAATGCGTATGGCGCCGGTCGTCGGGGTCGGCGCATCGACCGGCGTCTTGCCAAGCTGACCGTAGCGCCAGGCGTAGTAGTGTTGGCCAACGTTGCCCGCTTCGACTTGCCAGGCTGGTGGGTTCTCCGGCGCATACGTCAGACAGCGCCGCTCGAAGCACTGCATCAGCACATTGCGCGGCGTGCCGCCCACCTCAACCGTCGCCCAGTAGGCTTCGCTGATCGGGTAGCCGGTCGCGTAGTAGGGGTTGGGGAACAGCGCGGCCGTGACGTAGCTCCCGTTCTCATAGACCAGGCCGGTTGCGTTCATGAACTCCCAGAACGGAGCGGCGATCGTATGGTTGGTTTCCGGCACATGCTGCACGGCGAAGACGTTGTAGGCGCCGAAGGCGGGGTTATCCAACGTCGTGCCGTCGCGCCGCAGCTCGCGCTGCACAGTCGCACCAACCGGCAGCGGAGCAGTATGCAGCAGCCCGATGAAGCTCGCATATGTCGGCGCAGCATCATCGCCGGGGTCCCCGGCCACATTGACCTGCGCCGGCGGATGCTGCTCCCAGCTGCTTTCCCCCACTTGCAGCCTGCCGGTAACCAGCTCCTGCACCAGAAGTCCATTGGTGACGTACCAGATCGATGAGGGTTCGCCTGCTGGGTTCGTGATCTCCATGCGGCTCTTGTCGAAGTACTGCACCACGCGCTGCCCGCCCGGCGCTTCGGCGTAGGGTTCCAACAGCATGATTGAGTGCGCTTCCGGCCCCCACATCCAGGTGCGCTGGACTCGTTGGGTAACGACCGGAAGGTCAGTCCGTTCCCAGGTCCGCACGAACGCAGTATGCTCAATCCCCGCCGCGCGCACCGGAGCGACGGCTGCGGTTGCTGCAAGTAGCCCAACCGCGAAGAGCACGTGTCGCAAACAGCGCATGTCCCACCTCCGCGCATCGCCGACAGCGCGCCTTATAACACAGCGCACCTGCCACGGGCGGTTTACGGCATGACTCGTGCCGTATGATCTGCCAGGAACATGTGCAGGTGAGGGTGGAGTGCAGCGGGTGGGTCGATCGTTACGCGCAGATATCCGGCAGGTGTGGGGCACGCCAGCCGGACAAGGGTTCATTCTCCTGTCGATCATGATGGCCACGTTCGGCATGGCGATGTCGGCGCAGGAGAACATCACCACCAACTTCTTTGAAGAGGTCCTCGGTTTCAGCGGGCCGCAGTTCGGCTATATCACCGCCATCCGCGAGGTGCCCGGCTTTCTCCTGATCTTCCTCGCCGCGATCTTCTACCGCCTGACTCTGCCGCACCTCACCGCGCTAGCGATGGTGCTGCTGGCTATCGGGTTCGCCGGGTTCGGCCTGGCCACCAGCTTCTGGAGCGTTGCCCCGTGGGTCATTTTGCATTCCCTCGGCTACCACACCGTGCTGCAAACGCAATACGCCCTCGGCATGACCCTGACAACCGAAGCACGCAGCGGCTCGATCCTGGGACGGTTGAATGCGATCTCCAACGGCGCCTCGGTGGTCGGCATGGTCGTGATCCTGGTTGTCTTCCACTATGACCTGCTCGACTTTGGCCCGTCGTTCGTGGTGTTCGGCTCGCTGGCAATTCTGGGGGCAGCTGCCGTCTACTTCTTCCCCAACCTGCGCGATGGCATCGTCCAGCAGCGCGTTGCGCGGCGTGACCCGATCGTCGTGCGCCGCTCGTACCGCTACTACTACTACCTGACGTTGCTCGACGGCGCGCGCCAGCAGATCTTCTTCTCGTTCGGCCTGTGGGTGCTGGTGCACGAGTACGGCCTGACTGTGGCCGGCGTCAGCGCGCTGCTGATCGTCATCCGCCTGCTGGCGACAATATCCAGCCCCTGGATCGGGCGCATGGTCGATCTCCACGGCGAACGGGCGATGCTCAGCGCGGTCAATGTCGGCTACATCATCGCGTTGGGGGGCTACGCTCTGGTCCACAACGTCGCCGTCGCGGCCGCCTGCTACATCGTCTACTCGATCATCTTCCCGCTGTCATCGATTGGCTCAGCCACCTACCTGCGCAAGGTGGCGGTTGACGAGGAAATCGCGCCGTCGCTCGCAATGGGGCTCTCGTTGCAGCACGCCGCCGCGATTGTCGTGCCGGTAGCCACTGGTGTGATCCTGAACTACGTCGGGTTCCAGGTCCCGTTCCTGATCGCCTGTGTCTTTGCTGTCTTCACGATCTTCGTCACTCGCCGGCTTGACCCGGCGACCCAGAAGTCGGCGGCGCGCCTCAAGCAGGATGCCGAGCGGGAAGCAGCCGACCGCCTGCCAGCTGCAACGTAGGCGACGAGGGGGCTTGTTCGTCGCTTCCCGATCGCCGACAATCGGCCAAACACGCTGCAACATATGCACAGGGAGGTGCGCGGTGCAGGCAACAATCGACCGAGATGCCGGCCTCTCGGAGCTGGTGAAACTGGACACCGCGCGAGCGCTGGCCAGCGGCCTGGGTTTTACGGAAGGGCCGGTCTGGGTCGCAGCGGACAACTGCCTGCTCTTCACCGACATCCCGAACAACCGCATCTACCGCTGGCGGCCGGATGGCGACGGCCTGGAGGTCTACCGCGAACCCAGCCGCAACGCGAATGGGCTGACGCTGGACCGCGCAGGCCGCCTGCTGGCCTGCGAACACTCCGGCCGCCAGGTCACCCGCGCCACTTACGGTGAGCCGGAAACGACGCTCGTGGCCCGCTTCGACGGCCGGCGGTTCAACAGCCCCAACGATATTGTCGAGCACTCCAGTGGCGCGATCTACTTCACCGACCCTACCTACGGCCTTGCCGACCTGTATGGCGCGCAAAAGGAGCTCCCATTTCAGGGGGTCTACCGGCTCGCGCCGGATGGCGCGGTCACCTGTGTCGAGCGCGGCTTCACCCAGCCCAACGGGCTCGTCTTCTCGCCAGATGAGCGCTACCTCTACATCGGCGACTCGGCTGACCGCTTCGTCAAGCGTTTCGCCGTCGAGCCGGACGGCAGTCTGAGCACTGGCGAGATCTTCGTTGACATGCGCGACTACCAGCAGCCGGGCGCACCCGACGGCATGCGGGTCGACACGAGCGGGCGGCTCTGGACGACTGGGCGCGGCGGAGTCTGGGTCGTTGAACCAAGCGGTGCTTTGCTGGGCATCCTCTGCCTGCCGGAGCTGCCCGCCAACATCGCCTTCGGCGGCGCAGGGAACGCGACGATCTTCCTGCCGTCGCGCACCAGCGTCTTCGCCGTCGATACCCTTGTCCAGGGGGTCATCGTCGGACCACGCTGATGGGCTGAAAACGGGCGGACATCCAGCGCAACATTCGGATAGTCGCCTCCGATGGGCTACCCTACTATGCTCCTGAACGATGGAGGTAGCCGGATGATTGCCATTGACCAGGGACTCGTCACCGAAGCTCGACACGCCGAAGAATTGCTCGATGAAGATGCCTTGTGGCAGGCGGTGGAGCGCCGCGATGCCGCCTTCGACGGTCGCTTCGTCCTGGGAGTCCACACGACCGGCATCTACTGCCGGCCAACCTGTCCGGCACGCACGCCACTGCGCCGCAATGTCAGCTTCTACCGCACCCCGGACGATGCGGAAGCCGCCGGTCTGCGCGCCTGCCTGCGCTGCCACCCACGCGGCGAGAGCATCGACGCCGCGCACCTCGCGCTCACCAGGCGCGCCTGCACGTACATCGAGGAGCACCTGGACGACCGGCTCACGCTGGAAGCGTTGGGGCACGCCCTGGGCGTCAGCCCGTATCACCTGCAGCGCACGTTCAAGAAGATCACCGGCGTCTCGCCGCGCGCCTGGGCGGAGATGCAGCGGATGGAGCGGGTCAAGGCGCACTTGCGTGAGGGGGACGATGTCACCCGTGCCCTCTATGATGCTGGCTTCAGCTCGAGCAGCCGGCTCTACGAGCGCGCTCCACAATCCCTGGGGATGACCCCGACAGCTTACCAGCGCGGCGGCGCCGGCATGACGATCGGTTACACCGTCACCGATTGCCGTCTCGGCCGGCTGCTGGTAGCGGCGACGACGCGTGGCATCTGCATGTTGTCGATCGGAACAGACGATGCCGCGTTGATCGAGGCGCTCGAACGCGAGTACCCAGCGGCGGAGATCAGCCCGGCCCATGGGGAGTTTGCCGCCTGGGTCGATAGCCTGGTGCGCCATTTGGCCGGGCAGGAGCCGAACCTGCACCTGCCAACCGACGTGCAGGCGACTGCGTTCCAGCGCCAGGTCTGGGAACACCTGCGCCAGATCCCCTACGGGTCAACCGCGAGCTACGCACAAGTCGCCCAGGCGATCGGGCATCCCAGCGCCGTGCGGGCCGTTGCCCACGCCTGCGCTACGAACCCGACCGCCATCGTCGTACCCTGCCATCGCGTCGTGCGCGCCGATGGCAGCCTGGGTGGATATCGCTGGGGCATCGAGCGCAAGCAGGCCTTGCTGGAGGCGGAACAGGCTCACCGGCCAGCAACACAATCACTGAACGCGAGCCGCTGATTTCGACACACATCGTGGCATCCTTAGCAGCCGGAATTGCGGCGCGCCGGATCATCGGCGCGCCGCTTCACGCATCTGTCGCGGGAGCGAGAAAGAGGCTGCGCGGTGGAGTGGATCACAAACCCGGAAATCTGGATAGCGCTGCTCACCCTCACGGCGTTAGAGATCGTCCTCGGTATCGACAACATCATCTTCATCTCGATTCTCTCCAGCAAGCTGCCTATGGCCCAGCGCGAGCGCGCACGGGTTGTCGGGCTCGGCCTGGCGATGTTCATGCGCATCGCGCTGCTGTTGTCCATCTCCTGGGTGATCGGCCTCACCGAACCGCTCTTCACCATCCTGGACCAGGAGATTTCAGGTAGAGACCTGATCCTGATCGGCGGTGGTTTGTTCCTCATCGGCAAAGCCACCTGGGAGATCCATGAGAAGCTGGAGGGCACGGCCGGACACACGAGCGCCCGCGTCGCGCCTTCGTTCGCCTCGGTCATTGGCCAGATCCTGCTGCTCGACATTGTTTTCTCACTGGACTCGGTGATTACCGCCGTGGGCATGGCCGACCACGTCGAGGTGATGATCGCGGCGGTCGTCATCGCCGTGCTGGTCATGCTCATCTCGTCGCGGGCAATCAGCAACTTCGTGGAGCAGCACCCGACCATCAAGATCCTCGCCCTCAGCTTCCTAGTGCTGATCGGCATGTCGCTCTTTGCGGAGGGCTTCGACCAGCATATCCCGAAGGGGTACATCTATTTCGCGATGGCATTTTCCGTCCTGGTAGAGCTGCTCAACCTGCGGCTGCGCAGTCGCCAGATGCCGCCGGTCGAGCTGCGCAGCGGCTATGTCACGGAACCGAGTCCTCACTCGTCAGTCACGCCGGCCAGCCCGACCAGCGCAGGATAGCCAGGCATGGAGCCGCAGCGCTACCGACGAGCGCTGCACGTGAACGGCCAGGATGTCCTGCTAAACCTACATTCGACCGGCACACCACAGCAGCCGCGCCTGGTGCTGGAGGTAAATGGCCCACAGGTGGGCGCCGCAACCTTGGAAGCGGCCGGCGCAACCATCCAGCGCGCCTTCAACCTCGACAGCGACCCCGCGCCGTACCTCGACCACGTGGCCGGCGAGCCGGTGCTCGGCCCACTCGCACGCCGCTGGGCGGCCATCCGTCCGGTTCTGCTGCTTGACCCGTTCGAGGCCCTACTCTGGGCAGTCCTCGGGCAACAAATCAACGTTGCGTTCACCCGTAAGCTCAAAGGGGTGTTGGTCGAGCTGTGTGGTCGCCACCTCGTCGTCGATGGTGAACGCTGGCCGCTCTTTCCCACAGCGGAGCAGGTCGCCGCGCTTGACCCCGCACAGTTGCTGGCCCGACAGTTCAGCCGCGCGAAAGCCAGGTACGTGCTGGACCTGTCCGCAGCCGTCGCGAGCGGGGAACTCGACCTGCAGGCGATTGGCGCCTTGCCGCACAGCGAAGCGATCGCCGAGCTCACCCGCCAGCGTGGCATTGGGCGCTGGACGGCCGAGTACCTGCTCATGCGCGTCTACGGCGACCGCGACGCGATGCCGGCTGGCGATGTCAGCCTGCACAAGATCATCGGTGAAGCGGTCGTCGGACGGCGGGTTACGGAAGCGGAACTGCGCGAGCTGGCCAAACCGTGGGCTCCCTGGCGCGGCTGGGCCGCCTTCACCTTCTGGATGGAGAACCAGTTGGCGAACCCGCGCGCGTTTGCTCCATCGCTGACGCCAGAGTAGTGGAGTAACCAGTGGGGCGTTGTGCTAGTTGATTGACAGGATGTCCTCCCAGGTGTATCGGTCGTGGTTGCTAACCCACCGAGCCACCTGGAAGGGTACCCAGATGATA
>QEUZ01000249.1 GCA_003577355.1 Chloroflexota bacterium
GCGACCCGCTCGGCCACCTCCCGAAGCTCTACTTCGACACCGTCGTCTTCGACCACGGCGTTTTGCGCCACGTCGTCGAGCAGGCTGGCGCCTCGCAGGTGGTGCTCGGTACCGACTACCCCTTCGATATGGGTGAACCAGACCCGGTCGGCTTTGTGCGCGGTTCCGGGCTACCAGAGGCGGAGATCGAGACGATCCTTGGGAACGGCGCCCGGCTGCTGGAGGAGATGCAGACGCCATGAATGAACTCGCTGGGAAGGTCGCGTTGATCACCGGCGCTGGCCGCGGGTTCGGCCGCGCCACCGCTGAACGCTTCGCCGAGGCTGGCGCGACACTGGCGCTGAACTACCGCGCCAGCGCGGCCGGCTGTGAGGAAGTCGTGGCGGCGGTCACGGCCAACGGCGGGCGAGCCATCGCGCTGCAGGCGGACGTCGCCGCGCCCGATGCCGGGACGACACTGGTCGAGCGCACGCTGGACGCCTTCGGGCGCATCGACATTCTGGTGAACAACGCCGGCATCATGTACCTGGAGCCATTTCGCGAGTCCACCGAGGAGCACTGGCGCAACGAGCTGGAGGTCAACGTCTTCGGGCCGATGCGCCTGACGCAAGCGGCCATACCGGGGATGATCGCCAACAACTATGGGAGGATCATCAACCTGTCGTCGCAATTGGCGCTGGTCGGCTGGGAGCGCGCGCCGGTGTACTCCGGTACCAAAGGGTTCATCCTGACCTGGACGAAGAGCCTGGCGCGCGAGCTGGGCCAGTACGGTATCACCGTCAACGCCATCGGCCCCGGCTCGATCATCACCGACATGAACGCCGACGTCTACCCCAGCGACGAAGCCAAGCAGAAGCGCATGAGCGAGCTACCGCTGCGTCGTTTCGGCTCGCCGCGCGATGTCGCGGAATGCGCACTCTTCCTCGCCTCCGACGCCAGCGCATTCCTCACCGGCCAGATGCTCGGCCCGAACGGTGGCAACGTGATGTAGGGCAGCGCCCTCACCCCCCCGTCCCCCTCTCCCGTCGCCACGGGCGAGGGGGTGTTCGGCAGCACGTGACGCGGTGACCATGCTGGCGGACCCTGTACCCACGCGCGAGGGGGTGTTCGGCAGGTACAGCGGCAGGCCTTCGATCGGGCTGAACTGGCAGCGGGCGCAACCTGGCCCGTCACTACCTCACCAACGCTCGCCGGAGCTGTATCAACATCGCCCGAACGCGCCAGCACCGAGCTATCGTGGGCGGGGAGATCGCCTCTTACAAGTCATCCGTCCAGATGGGAGAGCAGGGAAGTCATGCCTGACCCGCCCCGACTCGCCCCACCGCTGCGACGGGCGAACCCTCTACGCCTAACGGGATGACCGTACCACGGGATGGCTCGCTGGAGCAGCGACACCACATGACGCCCCTGGAGCATGTCGCAATAGCCGTGGGACCCGGAACCCCGCCTGTCGCCGGGCTACCGGCGCGGGAACGGGGATGAACCATGCCTGCTCTCGGACCCAGCTCACTCAGCCACGTATGGCGTCGGCAAGAGCGCCTCCGCCGGGTCGTCGCCGGGCCACCAGTACTCGATCAGCGCGCGGCCGACGAGGCCATTGATAACGTAGGGCTCGCTTTCGGCGGCGACGGTGTGGTCGCGCGATGCATGAGCGAACACGGCATAGGCGATATCGACCCCCTCCGGGAGGTTGACGACGCCAATGTCCACGCCGGTGCCGGGGAAAAAGCCGGTCTTGTTCTGGACACGCATGGTCGATACCAGGCCCAGCTCTTCGGCGTATGGGTTGTAGTTCAAATAGCGTGGGAACTGGTCGAGGTACTGCTGGCGCTGCATGATTGCCAGCATCTCACGCGACGCCTGGGGGCTGACGACCTCGCCGCGCGCGAGCATCGCCATGAGCCGCATCAGGTCGTACGGCGTCGACTCAGCGAAGCGACGCACGTCGTTGCCGATCGCCTCGAAATCGACGCGCGAGTGGTAGCTCGTCTCTGCAAGGCCGTAGGTGTCGCGCATCCGGCGGTTGATGATACCCACGCCGCCGACGCGGTCGGTCAGCATGTTGGTGGCGGTATTGTCGCTCTTGATGATCATCAGCATGCAGAGGTCGTAGAGCGTCGGCTGCAGGCCAGAGTTGAGGCGCCAGAGCACGCCGGAACCGCCGACCTGGTCGCGTGCCTGCATCTCAATGCGCTCATCCAGGCGTAGCCTGCCCTCCTCGCGCTGGTGGAACACCTCAGCGAGGATACACACCTTGATGGTGCTAGCAGTCGGCAACAGCATGCCGGCGTCGAGCGTCACCGCCTCGTCCGTCTTCAGGTTACTGGCCGCCAGCGACAGCGTCCCGGAAAAACGCTCGCGAATACCGGCAAGCTGCCGGTCAAGCGCCGCGCGATCGCGTGTTGTCATCCGCGCCTCCCTCGAACAGGTAGCCGGCTGGGCAGGCAACGCACAAACCGGCCGCCTGCCCAGCGGGTCGAGCGACTTACTCCAGCCCCTCGACATTGTTGAACTTCTGCAGCACTCCGGTGTCCTTGAGGTATTCGTTCTCTGGGACGAGGGGTGGCAACAACTTCACCTTGCCGTCGGCATCGTAGTACTTGTCGACCGTTTCCTTGGTCAACACAATCTGCGGCGACTTCGTCAACGGCGGCGGTGTGACGCCGTTCATCACGGCGATACCCATCGCGATCAGGTATTGACCCCAGTGCGTCGCGAAAACCGAGCCTTCGGCGACCCAGCGCGGGTTTTCACGCAGCTCCTTCAGTGCGGCGACCGAACCGCCGAGGCCTGCCACGATGGTGTTCGCTTCGCGCTTCGCCTCGGTGATTGCGCGCCAAGAGCCAATCGTCGAGTCGTCGTTGATCGTGTAAAGCAGAATGTGGCGGTCGGCCGGAATTGTCTGCAACACGTTCTTGACGCCGGTGTAACTCGCCTCCAATGTGCCCATGCCGTCGACCTGAACACCGTTTTCGGTTATGACCGTGGTTTCGGCGGTGATATCTTCCGGCGCGACATTCGGCATACCCATCAAGTCGGCGACGGTTATATAGAAGTAGCGGACGCAGTCGTTGACCTCGACTCCAGCCGTCGAACCCTGGACGATTACGACCGTGGTATCGGCGGCAGACCAACCCTCCGCTTGGGCAATCGGCACGACCACCTTGGCAGTGTCGGCGCCGATATCCTTGTTAACCAGGTTGAACCAGATGCCCCCTGGGATCGGGACGTTAATCGCGATGAACGGGATCTTGGCATCATCGAAGATCTTTCTGAGGGACTCGCCAATTCCCTCGACCCCGTTGTACTCCAGCACCAGATCCGGCTTCTCCTGAACCATCAGCCGGGCGTTGTTAAGCGTCGTCTCGGCATCGAAATTGTTGTTGTAGCGCTTGAACTTCACGCCTTGGACACGTGCAGCCTCTTCAACCCCGTTCCCGAGTTGCACGAAGAGCTCTCCCGACTCAAGGACGTTTGCAAACGTGAAGTAATACTGTTTGTCACCGGAACCGCTGTCATCGTCGTCTCCGCCGCAGGCTGCCAGCAGCCAACTGATGGCCGGAAGCGACAGGCCGAGGGCGACGCCACGCAGCACCACCTGACGCCGGGTGAGCTTACGCGCCTGGACATCGGCGACGAGCCGTCCAATACTACGCTCCTGTTCCGAAACCACGAGTCCCCCCTCTCATGTATGTTCGAGCATCAGCTTTGCTCGCCAACGAGAATGTGCCGCAACCGTCCGAATGCGACGGCCAGCAGCAGGATCGTGCCGGTCGCGATCTGCTGGTAGAAGGCCGGCACTTGCATCAGCGCCATGCCGTTGGAGATCGTGCCCAGCACTAGGACGCCAATCAGCGTGCCAGGGATCCCGCCAACGCCACCGGTGAGCGCCGCACCACCGAGGATGACCGCTGCGATTGACTGGAGCGCAGCCTGTGCCCCGACTGTCGCCGAACCAGCCAGCAACTGGCTTGCGACGATCACCCCGGCCAGCGACGCCAGCGACGCGCAGAGCACATACACCAACACTGTGACCAGATTGACGCGCATACCAGCGAGGCGGCTCGCCTCGCGGTTACCGCCGATCGCATAGAGCATGCGGCCAAAGACCGAATACCGAAGCATGAGGAACGCGACGATGCTCAGCGCGACGAGCAAGATCACGTAGTAGGAGATATCACCGACCGTCTTGTCAGCCAGCACGCCATTGTCCGGGTTCTTGAACGGGATCGTCACGCCGTTGGAAAGCGAATAGGCCAGCCCGCTGGTGATCGATAACGTCCCTAACGTGGTAATGAGCGGGTTGATCCCGATCTGCGTCACGATTAGCCCATTGACCGCGCCGACAACCCCACCAACGCAGAGCACCAGCAGGATCGCCAGAACTGTCGGCACCCCATCGTTGACCAGCAGCGCGAAAGAAACCGCCCCGAGTGGAACAACTCCGCTGACGGAGAGGTCGAAACCACCGGAGATGATTGCCAGTGCTTGGCCCAAAGCCACAATACCGATCACTGTGACGTTGGTAAGGATGTTGATCGTATTCGAGTAGGTGAGGAAGTTCTCCGACGCGAAGGAGAAGAAGATCACGATTGCGACATAGACGGCGCCGATGCCGATCAGTTGCAGACCGGCCTGCGCCACATTCTCACGCGTTGTCGCCCAGCGTTGCGCCGTCGCCACACGCTGTTCGGCGTCCGTTGCCACCACCCTGCCCCCTCTCGTGATCGCCTCAGCGCACCACTGGCGATCGTGCCGGCGAATCCGGTGTGAAATTCAGGAGTGCTTTGGCAACTCCCGCAAACCCTTGGCCTGGTTGCGCACTAGGCAGCGCTGCCCGCCGCCAGCGCAATCGCGTTGGCCTGTGTTTTCGACGGGCCACGCAGTTCTCCCACGATTGCGCCATCGCGCATGATGATCAGCCGGTCGCTGACAATGACCGCCTCCTCCAGGTCGGAGGTCACCAGCAATACCGCTCGCCCTTGGTCGGCGATCTCAGTGAGGAACTTGTGGATCTCCACTCGCGCGCCGACATCGACACCGCGGGTTGGCTCTTGCAGCACAAGCAGGCGTGGCTGCGCCGCCATCCGGCTCGCCAACAGCACCTTCTGCTGGTTCCCGCCGCTCAGTTGCCCGACCGCCTGCCCCAGCCGTCGGAAGCGCACGTCGAAGCGCCGGGCGAGATCTGCTGCCTGGTCACGTTCCAGCCGCGAGCGCAATACGCCGATCCGCGCCAGTTGCCTGAGGATCAACATGCTCATGTTCGCTTGGATCGGCAGCATGAGCACCAAACCATCACGCTTGCGTTCCGGTGGAACGTAGGCGATGTTCGCTCGCCGTGCTTCGACCGGAGTTGGGAAGATAGCGCCTGACCGCCCCTCAACAACGAGGGTCCCGCTGATCTCCGGGTGCAGCCCACCCAGCCCTTCAGCAACGAGCTCCGCGCCGGACCCGCGCACGCCGTATACACCGACGATTTCTCCTTGGCCGACTGCCAGGCTGACACCGGCCAAGTTCGGTATGCCGGCGCGTTTCCAGTCGCGGAGTTCTATTACGCTCTGTTCGGTCGATGTGCGCGTACCATGGACAAACTCTTCCTTTTCCTGACCGAGCATGTGCGCGATCAGTTCGGCTGGCGTTGTCTGGCTCGGTGGTACCGAGGCGACCAGTTCACCATTGCGGAAGACATCAACACGATCGCTGAAGCGGTAAACCTCGTCCATGCGGTGGGAGATATAGATGACGCCGACACCCTCCCCCGTCAACCGCTCAAGGATGGCAAACAGCGTGCGGCTCTCCTGCTCACTCAGCGACGCCGTCGGTTCATCGAGGACGATCATGCGTGCATCGCGCGAGAGCGCCTTGACAATTTCGACGATCTGGCGCTCGGCCAGCTTAAGCGATACCATCAGCCGCTCGACATCGAGGTCGATACCGATGCGCTCGCTCGCCTCCCGCGCGCGCCGCAGCGTGAGCGCGTGCGAGGTTAGCCCGTGCCAGCTCGGCCACTGCCCCAGCATGATGTTCTCACCGACTGTCAGGTATGGGACGTAGGCAAGCTCCTGAGGGATGAACGCGATGCCATGTCGCAGAGCATCGCGCGGGGAACGGAAACTTACCGGCCGGCCTTCCAGCCACATCTCTCCGCTATCAGGCCGGATGACGCCGGTGATGATCTTGGCGAAGGTGGACTTTCCAGCTCCGTTCTCACCGATGACGGCCACCGATTCCCCACGATGCAACTGGAAGCCGACATCGCGCAAGACGACATGCTGCCCGTATCGCTTGCCAATACCAGTCGTTGCAAGCAGCGGAGCGTCGCTGGACATGCAAACCTCCCCTTGTCGTCGAGGTTCGACGACGGGTGCATCCCTCACCGTACAACGCCGCTCGCGACTGAGCGGCGGCGCTTAGATTGCTTTCACTCGTGAACGGACCGCCCCCGGCCAAGAGACGGGCCTCTGCGTCGATGCTAGCATAGGGCTTGCATTCGTCAAGCGGGATGCGATCACCGGGTGCCCCTCAGAGTTTTGCATGTCCCTGATCTGATGCGGAATCTTCGGAGCCGTTGCGAAGCCCGAATCCGCACCACGACTGAGAATGCACGA
>QEUZ01000250.1 GCA_003577355.1 Chloroflexota bacterium
GCTCTTCTTTGGTGAAACAAGCCCCCTTGACCCGACAATGGTCGGGACAGGGTGGCTCGCTTCGTCATCAACGAGCGCTTGCGACATCACGGAGTGCTTCGGACGCAGTCGATCGAACCACTGGTCACTGGTCACTCGTCACTGGTCACTCCATTAGTCGGTGGAAACCTCGACTATCTCGCGCAGTGCGCTCGTAGCGCGCTCGTGCCAGCGACCCATCTGGCGGTACTTGGTGTAGCGGGCGTCGAGCAAGGCGCGGTCGCCGCTGACGCCCCGCCGGTGTGATTCGTCCAGCGCCAGCAGGCACCGCTCGATGGCGTCGCCGGTTGCGCGGATCGTCGCCATGGCATCCTCGTGGGCGGGTGGCTGTTCGCGGATGACTTCGTCGATCAGGCCAAATGCCAGCAAGTCATCCGCACCGACGCGCATGGATTCGGCGGCATCGGGGGCGCGGGCAGCGTCCTTCCAGATGATCGCGGCGGCGGCCTCAGGGGAGGCGACGGAGTAGATCGCGTTCTCCAACATCAGCACCCGGTCGGCAACCCCAATCGCGAGCGCGCCGCCGCTGCCCCCTTCGCCAATCACGACAGCGACGGTGGGGGTCGTTAGCGCGGTCATCGTAGCGATACATTCGGCGATGGCGAACGCCTGCCCGTTCTCCTCGGACGCAAGGCCAGGGTCCGCGCCTGGTGTATCAATGAACGTGACGAGCGGGACAGCGAACTTCTCAGCATGGCGCATGAGGCGTTGCGCTTTTCGGTAGCCCTCTGGCCGGGGCATGCCAAAGTTGCGTTCAAGGTTTTCGCGCGTGCTTTCGCCCTTCTGGTGGCCGAGTACGACAATCGTGCGCCCTCGGAAGGAGGCGAGCCCGCCGACCAACGCGATGTCATCGCCAGCGAGCCGGTCTCCATGCAGTTCAACGAACTCGTCGCAGAGCGCCCGGATGAACGTCAGCGTGTGTGGGCGGTTGGGGTTGCGGGCCAGGAGCACGCGGTCCCATGCAGAAATTCGACTCTCACTCATGCGCTGCTCCCCTGGGTAGCAACGTGTTCACGGGGAGTATCGCCGAGCTCACTTCGCTTGCGGCGACGTGTCGAGCGCACTCCACTGTAGAGCTCGAGGAGGGTTGCGATCCGCGCGGCGAGGTCCCGCCGGTGGACGACGATGTCGATGAGCCCGTGCGCGAAGAGGAACTCCGCGGTTTGGAACCCGGGCGGCAGTTTCTGGCGCGTCACCTGTTCGATCACACGTGGCCCCGCAAAGCCAATCAATGCGCCGGGTTCGGCCATGACAACATCGGCGGTGGTGGCGTAGCTGGCCGTTACCCCGCCGTAGCATGGGTCGGTCAGGAGCGAAAGGTGCGGCAGGCGGGCATCACCCAGGCGAGTGAGTGCCGCGGTCGTTTTCGCCATTTGCATGAGCGAGAACAAGCCTTCTTGCATGCGTGCGCCCCCAGAGGCGGAGATTGTGAGCAGCGGTAGCCGTTCGGCAACGGCGCGCTCACAAGCGCGCGCCAGTTTCTCTCCGTACACTGAGCCCATGCTGGCGCCCATGAACCGGAAGTCGGTGACGACCACAGCAAGTTGGTGACCATCCACCTGCAATTTGCCGGAGACCACCGCTTCGGAAACGCCATGGCGCTCAGCGGTGCGTCGGGCCTTTTCGAGATACGGCTCGCCGTCGGCGATGAACTCTAGTGGGTCGGCTGTGACGACGTCGCTATCCCACTCCTCGAACGCACCGTCGTCGGCCAGCATGCTGATGCGCTCCGGCACGTGTTGGCGCTGGTCATCTTCGCCAGTCGGCGTAAACTTGGGCTGGCGGCGGAATAGCTCTCTCATCGTCACGACGTCCCGCGAGTGGTGAGCGAACGCCGGTAGACGGAAGGCGCGAGCCGCGCGGTCCGGTGGCGCAACGAGCGGTGGCGGAGTATAGCATGTTCGGGCGGCGTTGCCCGCAGAGCTGCTCCGTCCCCCAGCACCTTGCGGCAGGGTGCACGCCAGGCCAGAACGCGGCGATACTCAGCTCGATCCCCGGCGGCCCCACGTGTATGCGGGAGGGTGGAAATGTCCGTCGAGCGGGTTCGGACAGTGGCGATGATCTTGGCGGGCGGGCAGGGCGAACGCCTGAGCGTGTTATCGCGCAAGCGTGCCAAACCGGCTGTGCCGTTCGCCGGCAAGTACCGCATCATCGATTTTGCCCTCTCAAACTGCGTGAACTCTGGCATCTTCCACGTCGCAGTGCTGACCCAGTATCGCCCACACTCTCTCAACGACCACATCGGCCATGGACGCCCATGGGACCTCGACCGCGCCAATGGCGGAGTGAAGCTGCTGCAACCATACCTGGGGCGGGCACGTTCCGACTGGTATCGCGGCACGGCAGATGCGATCTATCACAACTTGTTCTATGTCGACGAGACGCGCGCGACTGATGTCCTCATCCTCTCGGGCGACCATGTGTACGCGATGGACTACCGGCCGATGCTGGAGCTGCACCGCGAGCGGAACGCGGACGTGACGATTGCCGTGCAACCGGTGCCCTGGGAGGATGCGCACCGCTTTGGGGTCATGTCAGTCGATGAGAACGCCACGGTGATCGACTTCGCAGAGAAACCCTCGGAGCCGCGGAGCAACCTGGCCTCGATGGGAGTGTATGTCTTCAAGGCGGATGTCTTGCGCGAAGTCTTTCGGTCGGACCCGGCTGGACGGCAAATGACGGACTTCGGCCACGAGGTAATCCCGTTCCTGATCCAGGATGGCGCGTCGATCGCCTACCGCTTCGATAACTACTGGCGCGATGTCGGCACCCTGCAATCGTACTGGGAAGCGAACATGGAACAGCTGGAGGATGTGCCGCAGCTCAACCTGTACGACCCAGATTGGCGGATCCATACGCGCAGTGAGGAACGACCGCCGGCCAAAGTTATGGACCGTTCCTACGTCAACCGTTCGTTGATCTCGAACGGCTGCATCGTCATCCGTGGTTCGGTCGACCATTCCGTGCTCTCCCCAGGCGTGATCGTTGAGGAAGGCGCGGTTGTGCGCGATTCGATTGTCATGACCGATAGCATCATCCGGCGCGGCGCGGTTGTCGAGCGCTGCATCATCGATAAGGAAGTTGTCGTCGGCAGCGGCGCCCGTCTGGGAGTGGGCGACGACTACAGCGCCAATTGGCTGGAACCCAGCCGGCTGAACACGGGGTTGACGATCGTTGGCCGTGGGGCGCAGGTGCGACCGGGGGTGGTCGTCGGGAGAAACGTCTTGATTGGCGCCGACGTGCGCGAGCAGGATTTCACGTCGTTGGAGGTCGTCTCTGGCGAGACGATTGATTCACGCCTGCCGGTGTGGGCCTGATGCGCGGTTATGCTCAAGTCCGGCTGGTACACTCGGGTGACCGCAGGAACGCCGGTGTCGATGTGAGAGGGCAACAGGTTGTCTTCGCCTGTCACTGATGCCGAGGTTTCGACCGTGCAGCCGCGTGTCGCATTCCTCTCGGCGGAGGTCGCTCCATTTGCCAAGGTTGGTGGGCTGGGCGATGTCGCCGGCTCTCTGCCTCCGGCGTTGCACCGGCGCGGTGTCGAGATCGTGGTGCTCTTGCCTCGCTACGGCTCGATCCGTCTCGCCGAGCACAACCTGGAGCTCCTGCACGGGAGCCTGGTCGTGCGGGCGGCTGGACGGGAGGAGCGGTTCAGTGTCTACCGCGGCCAGCTCGCGCACGGCACGCCAGTGCTACTTCTGGACCATCCGGGCCTGTTCGGTGAACCGACGGTCTACATTGACCAGCGGGACCGCGAGCGCTTTACGTTCTTCTGCAAGGCGGCGCCCGGTATGCTGGACGCAGCCGGGATGAACGTCAACCTGTACCACGCGAATGATTGGCACACCGCGGTCAGCCTGCTGGAACAACATGACGTCGCCCGCGTGTTCACGATCCACAACATGGCCCATCAGGGCATCATCGATGTGGATTACGCCGCGTACCTGGGGATACCAACCGGGCCGCTTCTGGAGGTCGAGCAAACGGGGCGCTACCCCGGCAAACTGAACCTGATGGCGCGCGCCATTGTCGCCGCCGACCTCGTCTCGACGGTGAGTCCGCGTTATGCCCGCGAGATCATGACGCCGGAATACGGCGCGGGCCTGGACGGGCTGCTGCGCTCGCGGGCGGACGACGTACTCGGCATTCTGAATGGCATCGACACAGAGACGTATGATCCATCGAACGATCCGGCAATCGCGGCGCACTATCACGTGGATGACCTCGCTGGGAAGGCCATCAACAAAGCTGCGTTGCAGCGCGAATTGGGGTTGGACGATGTCCCAGACACCCCTCTGGTTGGGATCGTTTCGCGATTGGACGACCAGAAAGGCTTCGATCTGATCCTTGCCGGGATCGAGCGCGCACTCGCGCTGGGCGTACAGTTCGCGGTGCTTGGCACTGGCGCCCCCGAATACCACGCGGCGTTCGCGCGACTGAACGTGGAACACGCCGGGCGATTTGCCGCACGGCTCGCGTTCGATGTTGGCCTGGCGCAACGCATCTACGCCGGCAGCGATATGTTCCTGATGCCATCGCGCTTTGAGCCGTGTGGGCTGGGGCAGATGATTGCAATGCGCTACGGATCGGTGCCGGTGGTGCGCGCAACCGGCGGGTTGGCCGATACCGTCAGCGAAGAAGGGGAGCAGCCGAATGGGTTTACGTTTAGTGAATATTCGGTCGATGCACTGATCGACGCGCTCGCTCGTGCTGTTGCCGCGTACAGAGCGCGCGTGCCCTGGTGGCAGATTGTCGCCAATGGCATGCGCCGTGATGTGTCCTGGAACCGCGCGGCAGGCGAATATCTGGCGATGTACCGGCGCGCACTCGCAAAGCGGGCTTCAGGTACGATCGGCGCCACTGGGTAGCGGTGTTTGCTGTTCAAAGAGTAGTTGGGGGTTGTGTGAGCGTTTCGGCGAGACCGGGAGAGGCGTGGAAGCAAATCGGCCGGCGACACGTGGTTGATATCGAACGGATCGTCGCTGGGTTAGAGCCTGAGCAGCGAGCTGGGTTCGAGCGGCTCTTCCATGTCAGTTCCAGCGTCGGCCGGCTAGAGCCACCCGAGCATATGTGGCGCTGGATCACGAAGTACTTTGGTTCGGTCGGTGCGGTGACCGAGCAGAAGGTCGTCAAGATCACCAACCGCTGGACGCTGGATGGTTCGCTCTTTAACGAGTTGCGCGCGCGCCGGCCGCTGGAGGCGCGCCTGCCGGTTGACCTCGCCGACGAAATCGCCCGTACGGCGCCGGACCCGTTCTGCGAGCCGGAGCTGAACACCCCCGAAGATGTCTTCGGTCGCATTCGTGGCAAGTACTCGGTTACTGCCAGCAATATCGCCAAATACGATGGACTCCACGGGGTGGTGATCTTTCGCGAGCACGATCCGCTCGCTTTCACCCAAGCCTCGGTCGAAGATGCATTCGACGTTGCAGCGCAGTGGTTTCAACAAAGTCACGCCGTCGATCCTCAGGCGATCTACCCGCTCATCATGTGGAACTGCTTGTGGAAGAGCGGCGCTTCGATCCCACACGGACACTTCCAGGTGAGCCTGACCAAGGGCATGCACTACGGTGAAGTGGAACGCGTGCGCCGGGTGACGACAGCCTATCGGCAGACACATGGCACGAGCTATTTCGACGACCTGTTCGAGGCACACGCTGACCTGGGATTGGGTCGGGAGCACGACGGTGTGCGCGTTATCGCGAACCTGACGCCGATCAAGGAAAAGGAGTGCGTCGTCATCGGGCAACGGCTCGATGAACCGTTCCTACGCACGCTGTATCAGACGCTGAACTGCCTGACCGACTATCTCAACGTCGTCTCGTTCAACCTGGTAGTCTGGCAGCCGCCGCTCGCTCCGGCGCCGGAGGACTGGAGCGACTTCCCGGTCATTGCCCGCATGGTCGACCGCGGTGACCCGCTCAACCGCACTGCCGATTTCGGCGCAATGGAGCTGTACGCTGCAAGCGTCGTTTCCAGCGACCCGTTTCGCGTCGCTGCGGCGTTGTGGGAGTCCTTCGAGCGCGACTAGCCTATACTCAGCGCACCATTCTGCCAGCGTGGCTGGTGAATGGGGATGACATCGGTTCGGCGCAGGGTGAGGGCGGGATGACGAACGACGCACACGGAGTGCGGGTTGGGGTGGACATTGGCGGTACGTTCACCGACCTGCTGGTTTACGATGCACACAGCGGACGCTTCCACGTCGGGAAGACGTTGACAACCCCCGACGATCCGAGCCGCGCGGTGATGACTGGCCTGCGGACGGCATTGGAAGCCGCGGGGATCGAACCATCTGCAGTCAGTGGCATCGTCCACGGCACGACGTTGGTCACCAACGCGATTATCGAGCGCAAAGGGGTGAAGACGGCGTTGATCACGACGCGCGGTTTCCGCGATGCTGTCGAGATCGGCCGTGAACACCGCTACGACCTCTACGACATCAACCTGGAGATGCCAAAGCCCCTCGTGCCGCGCCGCTTACGCATGGAGCTGGACGAGCGCACCCTTTCGGATGGGACAACGCTGCGGCCGGTCGACCGCGCACAGGTGCGCGAGATCGTGGATTACCTCAAAGAGCAGGGGGTCGAAGCGGTCGCTGTCGCATTGATCCACGCCTGGCGCAACCCTGCCCACGAGCGTGACGTTGCGGCGATCCTGGCCGAATACGCACCGGACTTGACGGTGTCGCTCTCCTCCGACGTTGTGCCGGAGATCCGTGAGTGGGAACGGACCTCCACGACAATCACCAACGTCTACGTCAGGCCAGTTGTGGCGAAGTACCTCGGCGACCTGGAACACGCCCTGGAGCGCATCGGCTACACCGGTAGTCTCTTCATCATGTTGTCGTCCGGTGGGGTCTGCACGGTCGAGACGGCACGCACGTACCCTATCCGCCTGGTCGAATCTGGACCCGCCGCTGGCGCGTTGGCTGCGTCGGAGTATGGCCAGCGGGCGGGCATCCCGAACCTCCTGTCGTTCGACATGGGTGGCACCACTGCGAAGGCGTGCATCATCGACGATGGCGAGCCGCTGACCACCTCGGATTTTGAGGTGGCACGGGTCTACCGCTTCAAGAAGGGCTCCGGTCTGCCGATCAAGGTGCCGGTCATCGAGATGATCGAGATCGGCGCTGGTGGTGGTTCGATTGCTCGTATTGACGCGCTCGGCCTACTCAAGGTTGGGCCGGACTCGGCCGGCGCCGACCCCGGGCCTGCCTGCTACGGCCGCGGGGGTGCGCAGCCGACGGTGACCGACGCCGACCTGTTGCTCGGCTACCTCGACCCCGAGTACTTCCTGGGGGGGCGCATGCGGCTTGATGTAGACGCGGCGCGGCGGGCGATCGACACAGTTGCTGAGCCGCTGGGCCTGACGACGTTGGAGGCCGCCTGGGGTATCCATCAGGTCGTCAATGAGAACATGGCCGGTGCTGCGCGTATCCATGCCATTGAACGTGGCAAGGACCCGCGCAGCTACCCGCTGTTCGCCTTCGGTGGGGCTGGGCCGGTGCACGCCTATCGCGTTGCCGAGATCTTGCAGGCGCCACGCCTGCTGGCGCCGCTCGGCGCTGGGGTAACCAGTACCGTCGGGTTCCTGGCGGCGCCCCTGGCGTTCGACTTCGTGCGTTCGTATTACAGCCCGGTCGATGCGCTCGACTGGGACTACGTCAACGAACTGTTCGGCGAGATGGAGCGTGAAGGCCGCGAGATCCTCGCGCGTGCCGGAGTGCGCCAAGCCGACATGCGGGTGACCCGCTCGGCCGACCTGCGCTATGTCGGCCAGGGCCACGAGGTGCAGGTGCCGCTGCCGGTGAAGCACCTGGACGAGCGCTTTGTCCCGACCCTGTTGCATGAGTTTGAACAGGTCTACCGGCGGCTGTACGAGCGGACGGCAACGGGCAACCCGGTCGAAGCGCTGTCGTGGCGACTGGTTGTCTCGGCTCCACGGCCAGACCTGCCGCTGGAGCGGCTGGCGAGTATCGCCGACAGCCAGGTAGAGGCAGGGGCAGCCATCAAGGGGGAGCGGGAAATCTACTTGCCGGAGGAGCGCGCCATGCGCAGCGTGCCAGTCTACGACCGCTACAAGCTCGCCCCGGGCGCGACGTTCCGTGGACCGGCGGTGGTGGAGGAGCGTGAATCGACCGTGGTGCTTGGGCCAGCGGCGCGCGCGTCGATCGACCGCTTTATGACGCTAGTCGTCGACCTGCACTGAGGAGGCGC
>QEUZ01000251.1 GCA_003577355.1 Chloroflexota bacterium
CCCAGCAGCAGCGCCACCGCGCCCAGCGCCGAGGAGATCGTCGAAGTTAGGGGCGAGTTGATGATGCCGCGCGTCTGCGGGGCGCTGCCGGCGAAGTCCAGGTGCATCGTTTCGCCACGCACCGTGATGCGCACCGCCACCCGCAGCGGCTCGTCGCTGAAGCCGTTGTCGTCGACGAAGTCCTCTGCTTCGTAGGCCCCGTCCGGGATGGCGGCGATCGCCGCGCGCGCCAGGCGTTCGGAGTAGTCCTGCACCGCTCGCGCCGCCTCCAGCACCCGCCCCAACCCGAAGCGTTCGACCAGCTCCAGCAAGCGCGTTTCGCCGGTGCGGTTGGCGGCGACCTGGGCGTAGACATCCCCCATCACCAGGTTGGGCGGGCGCACGTTGGCGCGGATCATCTCCTCCAGGATGCCGCTGCCCAGGTCGCGCTCCAGGTTCAGCTTCAGCAGCGGAATGCGCAGCCCCTCGGAGAAAATGTCGCCGGCCGCCGCGTTCGGGCCAGCCGCACCACCGCCGACATCCAGGTGGTGACCGATGCTGGCGCTGAAGGCGATCAGGTCGTCCTCGGAAAAGATCGGGGTGAAGAGCACGAAGTCGTTGAGATGCTGGCCGCCGCTGTAGGGGTCGTTGGTCAGCAGCGCCTCGCCGGGCCGCAGCGCGCGCACATCATACTTCGCCGCGAACGCTTCGAAGACGGTCGAGAACGAGTTCATGTGGATCGGGCAGAACTGCGCCTGGGCGATCACCCGGCCGTCGGCGTCCAGCAGCGAGGTGGAGCAGTCGCGCGCCTCGCGGATGATCGTGGAATAGGCCGAACGCACCAGTTGCTCGCCCATCTCCTGGGCGATCGAAGCCAGCCCCTGGCTGATGATCGTGAAGGCCGCCGGATCGACGCTCATGCCTGCGCCTCGCTCTCCAGGATCAGTGCCCCGGCTGGGCCAGCAGTCAGCCGCCAGCCGGGCGGTACGAGGGTCGTCGCGGTCGGCTCTTCGACGATCGCCAGGCCGCTCGTCGTAAAGCCAACCGGCAGCCGCTCGCGCTGGTAGAAGCGGCAGGGCTGCCGGCGGCCGTCGAAGGTGACTTCCGCTGTTTCGGGCGTCGCGTCCCCAACCGGACACTCACCACCCAGGTGCGCCAGCACAGCCCGGCTGCCGGGCACCCGCGCCACTAGCCGGTAGGTGACGACTTCGATGGCATCGACCGGCGCGCGCGTGCCATACCGCGCGAGGTGGGCGGCGTGGAATGCCTGGGTGAGGTAGGCAACCCCCTCGGTGGCGAGCCGCGCCGGGTCAGCTGGCACGAGTAGCTCGAAGCCCTGGCCGCGATAGCGCATTTCCAGGAAGGCGTGCGTCTCGACCTGTTCGGGGCGGTAGCCGTAGCCAGCGTATTCCGCCTCGGCCGCGTCGCGCAGTCCGGCGAAGATGGCCGCAATCTCCGGCAGCGTCTCCGGCTGCAACGGGAGCAGGCGGGTGCGGCGGTAGGTGCGCTCCAGGTCAGCCACCAGCAGGCCCAGCGCCGAGAAGAGCCCCGGGTGCGGCGGCACGACCACGCGCCGGATGCGTAGCTCATCCGCCACTAGCGCGCCGACCAGCGCCCCCATGCCACCGAAGGCGTACAGGGCGTAGCCCCGGGGGTCGTGGCCGCGCTGCACGGACACCAGCCGCACGGCGCGGTTGATGTTCGCCACGGCAATGTCGACCATTGCCTGCGCCGCCTGGGTGCTGTCCTGCCCTAACGCCCGCGCTAGCGGCGCAAGGGCCGCCGCCGCGCGCTCCGGGTGCAAGGGCATGCGGCCACCCAGGAAGTGCGCTGGCCGCAACCAGCCGAGCTGCACCACAGCGTCGGTCACGGCAGGTTGGTCCCCACCGAAGCCGTAGCAGGCCGGGCCGGGCCGGGCGCCTGCGCTCTGCGGCCCCACTTGCAGCATGCCGCCACGGTCGAGCCAGGCCAGGCTGCCGCCACCCGCGCCGACGTTCGCAATATCCACACTGGGGATGCCGACCGGCAGCCCGTCCAACTGGCGCTCGGCGCTGACCTCGGCCACGCCGTCGCGCACCAGGCAGACATCGGTGCTGGTGCCGCCGATGTCGAGGGTGATCAGGTCGCTATCGCCTAGCAGCTCGGCCACCCGCACGGCGGCAATCACCCCCGCCGCCGGGCCGGATTGCAGCATCTCCACCGGCCGGGAGCGGATGCCGGCGCTGGGCAGCACCCCACCGGAAGACTGCATGACGAAGAGCGGCGCCTCGCCAACCCGCTCGCGCAGATACTCCTCCAGGTGGCTCAGGTACTGCCCGATGCGCGGTGAGAGGTAGGCCGCAATCGCGGTGGTGCTGGCCCGCTCGTACTCACGGATGGCCGGCAGCACGTCGCTGGAGAGCACCACCGGCAGGTCCGGAAAGCGCGTGGCAATGGCAGCGCGCGCGTGCTGCTCGTGCGCCGGGTTCTGGTAGGCATGCAGCAGGCAGATCGCCAGCGCCTCGACCTGCTGCTCGTCCACCAGCCGCGTGACATCGCGCAGCAGCGCGTCCACGTCGAGCGGGACCTGCACCTCGCCGCGCACCGTCATGCGCTCGACCGCTTCCACCGTGCGGGAGAGCGGGACGATCGGCGCCGGTTTCTTCGAGACGACGGCGTAGACGTTATCGCGCAACTGGCGCTGGGTCACCAGGATGTCGCGGAAACCGCGGGTGGTGACCAGCCCAGCCCGGCAGCCGGTGCGCTCGATGACCGCGTTGGTCGCCACCGTCGAGCCGTGTAGCAGCTCGGTCAGAGCAGGCAGGTCGCCGGCTAGCCCCTCCTCCAGCCCGGCAATGACGCCGCCGGAGGGATCACCCGGCGTGGAGGGCACCTTCCAGGTGCGCACCTGCCCACCGGCATCGACCCACAGCAGGTCGGTGAATGTCCCGCCAACTTCGACCGCCACGCGCACCACAGCACGTCCTCTCCTCAGCCCCGCACGAGCAGCATTATCCGCGATCCGGCGCACTTGACGGAAACCGGCTGGCTCCCTACGCTGCACGGCCAGCACGCAGCGAGATGACGGGAGGCAGGCATGGCCGATCAGGAGGTACTCCTCGGGCGGATGA
Source organism: Chloroflexota bacterium (assembly GCA_003577355.1). Classification (GTDB taxonomy): domain Bacteria; phylum Chloroflexota; class Chloroflexia; order Thermomicrobiales; family CFX8; genus CFX8. The sequence goes on from QEUZ01000251.1 coordinate 3,090, forward strand.
CGCGTCGCGAGGTGCGCGAGGCGCTGGCACGTGGTTGGTTCCAAACGGCAATCGTCGCAACCGGCTCGATCGAGCAGCACCTCGAACACCTGGCAATGGACTACGACATCAGCGCGGCGACCTGGGTAGCCGAGCAGGCGGCGCGGCGGCTCTATCCGCAGGTCGTCGTGGCCGTGCCGGTCAGCGTCGGCATCTCCGAGCATCACATGCTCCACCCCGGCACGCTGACGGCCAAGCCCGGCTCCTGGCTGGCAGTGCTGTTCGATGCCGTCGAGAGCCTGGTCCGCCACGGCGTGCGCAACGTGCTGATCCTCAACGGGCACGGCGGCAACGAAGCGCCGGTGGGCGGTATCCTGCGCCAATGGCAGCTCTACTTCCACCTGCGCAACCCCGAGGCAAGCGTCGAGTTCCACTCCTACTGGGACCTCAGCCGCGCCGAGGCCGAGCAGATCTGCGACACCGAAGTTCCGGGCCACGCGACCGAGTACGAGACCTCAATGGCCCTGGCCCTGTTCCCAGAGAAGGTGCGCCACGACGCCTTGGACAACCAGCGGGAACAGCAGCAACTCCTCGCCACCGCCGAGAAAGGCGCCCTGTTGGCCGAAGCCGCCGTCGCACAGACCGTCGCACACCTGGAAGCGATGATCGCCGGCGCGCATCGCGAGGAGATCGAGCGCGGGATCGCGGAGGAGGTGTTTCCGCCGGAGTGACGCGGCGAGCATCTCTACGCTGGGCGTGAAGGTCGGCTATCATCGCGCGCGGTATTTGACGACCGCAGCGGTAGGAGCGCCCAGGCAGCATGACAGAGCCGAATTTCACGGAATTGCACTATCTCGCGACCTCGGCCGAGTGGCGGCCAGACCGCTACTACACCTATGACCTGCTCACCGAGCTGCTCCACAGCTGGGTTGCGGCCTACCCGCACCTGGCAACCTGCGCCAGCATCGGGACGAGTGGCGAGGGGCGGGCGATCTGGGCCGTGACCCTCACCAACCAGGCGACCGGCCCGGACGTTGAGAAGCCGGCCTATTACATCGACGCCAACATCCACGCAGCTGAGGTGATGACGTCGTCGGTTGCCCTGGCGACGATCTACTACCTGTTGACCCGCTACGAGCACGACTCCGAGGTGCGCCGCCTGCTCGATGAGACGGCGCTCTATGTCGTCCCGCGCATCGCCGTCGATGGCTGCGAGCAGTTCCTTACCACCAGTGCTGCGACGCGTTCCTCATCGACGCCGTTCCCGGCCGGCCTGCCGGATTCCGCCTACGATGGCCTTGAGCCGCTGGATATCGACGGCGACGGGCTGATCGGGTCGATGCGGGTCAAGGACCCTGCCGGGCCGTGGAAGATTTCGCAACGCGACGAGCGCATCATGCTGCCGCGTGGGCCGAGCGAGTACGGTGGGGACTACTATTTCGTCCTGCCGGAGGGGCTCATCCGCAACTGGGACGGCGGCAAGATTACGCTGGCGCCATCGCGGTCGGCGCTCGACTTCAACCGCAACTTCCCGGCGGACTGGCAGCCGAACTGGGTCCAGACCGGGTCGGGGCCATTTCCGCTGAGCGAGCCGGAGACGCGCGCCGTCGCCGCCTTCCTGCTGGCCCACCGCAACATCCACGGCGCGCAGCTCCACCACACGGCGGCTGGGATGATCCTGCGCGCCTCCGCCCGCTACGCCGATGAGCAGATCCCGCCGCTGGACCGGCGCGCCTACGACGCGATCGGCGCGCTGGGGGAAGCGTCGATGGGCTTTCGCTGCCTGTCGCCCTTTCACAGCAACCCCTACCAGCCGGGCAAGCCGTCGTTCGGGGTCGAGAGCGACTGGCTCTACGACCACCTCGGCATCCTGACGTTCATGACCGAGCTGTGGGGGCTGGCGCACCGCGCCGGCATCGCCAGCACCGACTACCTGCAACTGGAAGAAGCACGCAGCGAAGACGACGACCTGCGGATCCTGCGACTGCTCGACGAGGAGGCCCAGGGACGCGGCTTCACACCGTGGCGGCCGTTCACCCACCCACAGCTCGGCGAGGTCGAACTGGGCGGCTTCGAGGTCAAGTTCGGGCTGATGAACCCGCCGGGGCCGCTACTGGCACGTGAGCTGGAGCGCGCCGTGCCCTTCGCGATCGGCGCAATGGGAACGGCGCCACGGCTGCGCGCCATTGCCAGCGGGGCCGAGCCGCTTGCGCCGGGCGTCTACCGCATCTGGGCGACGTTCGGCAACGACGGCTTTTTGCCGACCTGCGGCAGCGAGCGCCAACGCGGCTCCGGGCAGGGTGGGGCGCTGACCGCACAGATCACGCTCCCGGCCGGGGCGGAACTTCTGCCAGGCAGCGCCCCAGCCACGCAGCAGCTGGAGCACCTGGCTGGGCGCGTCAGCCAGTACACCGGGTTCCACCTCTCCGCCCGCTACCCCAACCTCAGCCGCGGCCACGTCGAGTGGCTGATCGCCGCTCCGGCCGGAACAGTGTTCGAGCTGGTCATCCGTGGGGATAAAGCCGGCGTCTGCCGCATGACGGTGATTGCCGGAGGCTGAGCGACATCGCGCCAGCGCCCGAATAGCGCACCGGCCTGGCACGTGCTGCGTCAGCGCGATGGGTCCGGAGGCTGGGCATCAGTCCCCCACACCCTCGGCCGGCGTTGCGGACGGGGCCGGGCGGCGTACCCGCAGGCGCAGGCTGCGTGCCCCGCGTACGAGTTGGCGGCGGATGAGGATGCCGAACAGACCGCCGAAGAGGAGCAGTTTGCGGCCAAGCGGGGCTTCGTCCCAGAAGTACTCGCGCTCGATACGCCAGCTCTCGCGCCAGTCCCAACGCTCCGGGATCTGCAGCGACCCGTTGTCCATCACTGCGATCTGCGGCTGCTCGATCCTGTTTGGGACCTTGTTCTCGTACTCGACCCAGATATGGTCGAACGACGCGCGGATGGTATACGGGATACCCTTGGCCTCCAGGATACTGGCGAACACGAGCATGCGCGCCTGGCAGTCCCCCCGTCCTTCCTTCACCACCTCGGCGGTGGTGGGGAAGTACCAGGGCACGCCATGCGTCTCCCACGGCACGGCGTAGGGCACGTAGACCTTTTCCACCTGCTGCTCGATGAAGGCGGGGTCGTCCGGCAGCTCGTCGGCCCAGTGCTGCACGGCGGCGGGGTCGATGACCGGGTCGTAGGCATTGGGGATGGAGCGCACGGCCAGCGCCGGGTTGGGGTAGAGCACAAAGAGCGCCCAGAAGAAACACAACACGACCGTCGCGGAACGACGGTTCAGCCACGGGGCGATGCGAGGGCCGAGCAATCGCAGGCGTGTCACGCGGGGAACCCTTTCGAGCGTCTCTGTCATACGGTGTAGTTCCCGAGGCCAGATACCTGTGAGGACAAATGATACTGCTATCGATCAGTAACGCGCCGCAACCGTTTCCGTCACTCTGTTGGCGCCGAAGAACTGCGGGACGGGAGCTGCGGGACGGGAGCCCTCACCCCCGGCCCCTCTCCCGTCGCCACGGGCGAGGGGTGTCCAGACGGTGCATGGCGGAGTCCTCGTTACGTCTCAGACACCGAACCGTTGTGTCGGAACAGCCAAACAGCACACGGGCACCCCTCGCCCGTGGCGACGGGAGAGGGGCCGGGGGTGAGGGTTCTTCCAGCGTACACGTGCACGTGTGCCCCCTCCGCGCTGCACGGTCCCGAGCAATCATCCACCAGACTGCC
>QEUZ01000252.1 GCA_003577355.1 Chloroflexota bacterium
ACGGTGATGGATGTGATCCGCCCCGACGGGGTGGCGGTGCTGGTGGAATCGACCCACACCTGCATGACCGTGCGCGGGGTGGAGAAGCCCGGCGCGCTGATGACGACTTCCGCCGTGCGTGGCGGCTTCCGCGACCGCCCGGAGACGCGCGCCGAATTCTTTGCCCTAATCTCCAGGCGCAACGGATGACCACGCTCCCGCCCACCAGCTGCGCCGGCCATCCACTCATCTGGGGCGAGCGCACCTATGTCATGGCGATCTACAACGCCACGCCGGACTCGTTCAGTGGCGATGGCCGGTTGGGACACGACAGCGACCCCGCGACGTTCGCGGTAGATGCTGAGGCAGCCGGCGCGCACCTGCTCGATGTCGGCGGCGAATCGACGCGCCCCGGCCACACACCGGTGAGCGCCGATGAAGAGCTGCGCCGCGTCGTGCCGGTCGTGCGCGCTCTTGCAGCCGCGACAACACTGCCGATCTCGATCGACACCAGCAAAGCCGTTGTTGCGGAGGCCGCCCTGGCTGCCGGCGCGACGATCATCAACGATGTGCGCGGGCTGACTGCCGACCCGGAGCTGGCCCAGGTTGCCGCTCGCGCAGGTGTGCCGGTGGTGGTGATGCACGACATCCGCCCGGACGGCCGGGGCGACCTCGTGACCAGCGTTGTCCGCGAGCTTGCCCGCCGCCTCGACCACGCATTGGCCGCAGGCATCGCCTGGGAACAGCTCATCATCGACCCTGGCTTCGGTTTCGGCAAGGACTGGCGCGAGAACCTGCTGCTGCTGCGCCGGCTGACGGAGTTGCGCGTGCTGGGCCGGCCAATTCTGGTGGGCACATCGCGCAAGAGCATGATCGGGCGGGTGTTGGGATTGCCTGCCGGCGAGCGCCTGGAAGGCACCGCCGCCACCGTTGCGCTGGCAATCGCCAACGGGGCGGACATCGTGCGTGTCCACGACGTGCTGCCGATGGCGCGCGTCGCCCGCATGACCGATGCGATCGTGCGCGGGCTGCCGCAGGAGGCGCCAGGCTAATGGCAAGCGTCTATATTGCCCTCGGCAGCAACCTGGGGGACCGCGCCGGCACGCTTGTGGCTGCCCGCGAGCGCCTGGCCGAATTCGTCCACCTGCGCGCCGCCTCGCGCCTCTACGAGACCGAACCGGTCGGCTACCGCGACCAGCCGCCCTTCCTCAACGCGGTCGTCGCTGGCGCCACCGACCTGCAACCCTTGCCCGTGCTCCACGCCCTGCAACAGATCGAGCACGACCTCGGCCGCCGCCGCAGCTTCCCCAACGCTCCCCGCACCATCGACCTCGACCTGCTGTACTACAACAACCTGCTGCTCAACACCCCGGAGCTCACCCTGCCCCATCCCCGCCTGCACGAGCGCTTCTTCGTCCTGCTGCCGCTCAACGATATCGCCCCACACCTCCTCCATCCGCGCCTGCAGCAGTCAACCAGCGCGCTGCTGGCAGCCCTCGGCCCGCCCAGCGGCGTGCGCGAGTGGGAGGATGCGCGGTGGGTGGCGGGTGAGAGCGGTGGCTGATCGGGCTGCGGCGCGGGCAACCTCAGGGGGCGGCCGCAGATGGTTGCGAAAGGAGCCTCACCGCTACCCCGCCATCCGCTGCGCAAGCGACGGCAACGCGGCGTAGCACCCCCCGCTCAGATTGCCGTCTCGCAACCACCGACGTGCAGATGCCACCCACACGCTCGGTTTCAGCGCAGCTGGTCGAACTCCTCCAGGAAGCGGTCGATGTCGTCGGTGTCGTTGTAGACGTGGAACGAGATGCGCACCCTGCCTGAGTCACCCCAGATGAGGATGTCGCGGGCGGCCATCTGCGCCACGAGGGCGGCGGGATCGTCCCAACGGAAACAGACGTTGGGGCCGCGCTGGGCGGGGTCGCGGGGTGTGAGCAGCGGAATGCCGCGTTCGGCCAGTGCATCCCACAAGTACCCGCCGAGGGCGAGGACGTGTTGCTCGATGCGTTCGGGGCCGAGCGCCTCCAGGTAGGCCAGGGCGTTGTCGAGTACGGCCAGCGAGATGAAAGGCGGGTTGCCGGCCTCGAAGCGCGAGGCGGCGCTCGCCAGGGTGTAGGCGGTGGGGTCGGTGACGCTGTGCTCGCCGCTGATGCTGTGCCAGCCGATGGAACGCGGTTCCAGGTTCCCGAGCGTGGCCGGGTTGCGGTAGAAGATCGCTGCGCCGTGGACCGCCAGCAGGAACTTGTAGCAGCTGGAGACGACCAGGTCGGCGTGTTGCGCCGCGACCGGGATGACCCCAGCCGCGTGCGTGGCGTCGATGGCGAGCAGCGCGCCGACCTCACTGGTGACGCCGGCCAGGTCCTCCAGCCGGTAGCGCCGTCCGGTCAGGTAGCTCACCTGGCTGGTGTGGACAACCCGCGTGCGGGCATCCACCGCATCAGCCAGCCGCGCCAGCGTCGCCTCGCTGCCCCACTGGTTCACGACGCGCAGCTCCACCCCCTGCTGCTGGAGGCGTGCCCAGACATAGATGCCGGAGGGGAACTCGATATCTTCGACGACGACGTTGTCTCCCGGCTGCCAGTCGACGGCATTGGCGAGCTGGTTGATCCCTTCGGAGGCGGAGCTGAGGAAGGCGATGTCGGCGGCGGCAACGCCGAAGAGGGCAGCGGAACTGGCGCGGGTGCGCTCCAGCAACCCCATCGTCTCGGTTTCGCGGCCGCCCTGGCCATTGCTCTTGCCGGCCAGGAAGCGGGCCAGCGCCTCCAGATGGCTGTGGAGCATCGCCGTTTCGCCACCGGCGCAGAGGTGGGCCACCTCCGGCACGCGCATGAAATCGCGCTTGTCGGCCAGTGCGCGGATCGCCGTCGTCGCCGTCATCGTGACGCTCCAGTTCGTCTACCTGCTGCATGCCGGTGGCGCTGCGCTTGCCCTGCCGCAGGAGCATAGTACGATGGACGTGTGAGCCGTCCGGGCGAGGAGCGCTCATGCCACGCTATCGTATCGCCATTTTAGGTGTCACGCTGCTGCTTGGGGCCTGCGCATCCGCGGGCGCGGACATTGTGTTGCCGACCGCTACCCCGGCAATCCAACGGTTCGCCCCGCAGGTGACAGCAACGCACACTCCTCCGGCCGTGCAGCCGCTGCCCACCAGCAGCCCAACCGCGACAGCTGCGCCGACTCCAACCAGGGCGCCCAGCGCAACCCCGCGACCACCTGCAACCAGATTGCCAAGTGCGACGGCGACCAGCCTGCCCATAGCGACCGAGGCACAGGCCACTGTCGCTCCCGCGACGACGACCGCCCCGGCGCGGAGTGGCAACTGCGACCCAGCCTACCCGGATGTCTGCATCCCACCGCCGCCGCCGGACCTCGATTGCCCAGAGATCCCCCACCGGCGGTTCACCGTGCTGCCGCCAGACCCACATCGCTTCGATGCCGACAAGAACGGGGTGGGCTGCGAGCGCGATTGATCTGCCGATTACTGGCAATGTAAGAAACCAGTTGGCGGGTGGTCGTAGCAGTAGCAGGCGAGACGTGCGTCACGACGCAGAGGGAGCTGCCCGAGATGCGAGCGCGAGTGGCCAGCGGGGGCGTCCCGCTCCCGGAGCTCGACGACGCCGGACTGGTGGAGCTGGCCCGTGGGGGTGACCAGGCTGCGTTCGCCGAGCTCTACCGCCGCTACATCGGGCCGGTACACGACTTCCTCGTCCGTATGTTGCGCAACCGGGCCGAGGCGGAGGACGTCGCCCAGGACACCTTCATCCGGGCGATGCAGGCGCTTAGCGGCTTGCAGCAAACGGCGAACTTCCGCTCCTGGATCTTCACGATCGCGCGCAACACGGCGCTGAACCGCATTGAGCGCAACAAGCGCCTGCGCCCCCTCACGACACAGGTGGACGACGAGGGGGAGGAACGCGAGCTTGACCTGGTGGATGAGACGCGCTTTGCCGACCCGCAGGAGGTCGCCGGCAGCGCCGAGATCGCTGCGTTGGTTTGGGAAGCAGCAGCCGGGCTGTCGCCGAAGGAGTATTCCCTGCTCGACCTGCACCTGCGCCAGGGGTTGGACAGCGGCGAGATCGCTGATATGTTGGGAGTGACGAAGAACAATGCCTATGTCATGCTCAACCGCCTGCGCAACAGTGTCGAAGCCTCGATTGGTGCGTTTGTCATGATGCGCGCTGGGCGGGCGAACTGCCCCGAGCTTGACGCCGAGCTGCACCGCATCGCGGCAACCGCGCTCTCCCCAGCCACGCGCAAGGCGATCGACAAGCACGTCGCCGGTTGCGCCGTCTGCCGCAAGACGCGCGCCGAGATGACCTCGCCCCTCTCAATCCTCGGCGCGCTCGCCCCTGTGCCGATTGCGCCAGATGCGCAGGAACGCATCCTCGGCGAAGTGCTGCGCCAATGGCCGGCGGGCACACCGGCAGGGGATGCTCCGCTACCACAACCCCCGCGCCGAACCCCACGCGAGTGGCTGCAAGCCCACCACACCCTGTTGGCTGGGTTGCTGACTGGGCTGGGACTGCTGCTGGTGCTCGTGCTCGTTCCTGGCAGCCCACTGGGCAACCGCTTGTTCGGCAGCGAGACAGCTCCGCGCCCGGCCGACCTCGCCGTATTCGTGCGCGATGCTTCCGGTGCGCCACTAGGTGATGTCGTGCTCGGACTTTATGATGTCTCCGGTGGCCCGGCGGTGCGGTCTGGGCAGACCGGCATGGATGGGCAGGTGCGCTGGTCAAGTATCCCGCCCGGCGACTACATCGTCATGGTTGCCGCGCTCCCTGGCGGCGAGGGGTTGAGCGGCGAGACAGAACGGCCGGTGCGCCTGGAGGACGGCGCAACCGTCGAGTTGACCATCGACATCCGCCCAGTTGGTGGGCCATAGGCCCCAATGTGGAGAGCAGAAAGGGACTGCGACGTTGCCGGAAGAGCTGCTGATCCGTGACTATGCACCGGGTGATCTGCCTGTCTGTCGCGCGCTGTGGGCGGAACTGACCCAGTGGCACCGCGACCTGTACGACGACCAGACCATCGGCGGCCCCGACCCCGGCGGCTACTTCGACACCTACCTGGCAACGCCGGGGCTGCGCGGGCCGTGGGTAGCCGAGCTGGGCGGGCGAGTGGTCGGACTGACCGGCCTGCTGCCGCACTGGGGCGAGTGCGAAATCGAACCAGTGGTTGTATCGTCCGGCTTGCGGGCACAGGGCATCGGCACGGCGCTGGTTGCACATGCCGTGGCGCAGGCGCGCGCCGCCGGGCATACAAGCGTGACGGTGCGGCCAGTGGCACGTAATGCTGCCGCCATCAGCTTCTTCGTGCGCCAGGGGTTCGACATGCTCGGGCAAATCGAGCTGTCGCGCGACCTGCGCGAGGAGCGGCCCACGCGCAACGGGCCGCACCTGACGCTGCACAGTCTCCGGTTGGACTACTGAAGTCGCGGGCCGCGCTACTGGCACACGACCGGGCAGAGAACGCGAGACGCCGCCGTGCCGCCGCCCGGGCTGCAACACAGCGCGCAGCAAACGGAACGGTGCACGCGCCAGCACGCCCGCGCGGTTGCCCTGGGCGACGGCATCGTTCACAGCCAAGTGCTCGGCGCCTACCTGCTCTAGCTTGCCCGCGACGACAGCGCGGCTGAGGGCGCACCTGTGCCCGCGTTGCAGCCGAAGGATGGACCCTGGGCTGGGAGACGCCGTACAGCATTTCGGCGCAGCATATCTAGGCGGCTGCTGACGTTGGACGAGGTGTCTGCTAGGGTATGGGTTCCAGTTCTGCCGGCTGCGTAGGCCGGTTGCAGATCCAGCGAAGGAGGCTCCCATGTGCTACACCGATGACGCAAGCCCGCCAGTCCCACCCAGCAACGGCGGGGGCATTGCCTCGCACGGCGATATCACCCTGCATTCCGCCGATGGCGCGGAGGTGATGGCGTTTGTCTCGCGCGCGGCCAAGCCCAGCGGGGTCGGCATGGTGATCCTGCCGGATGTGCGCGGCCTGCACCAGTTCTACAAGGACCTGGCCGACCGGTTCGCTGAAGTCGGCATCGACTCGGTGGCGTTCGATTACTTCGCGCGCACAGCCGGCAGTGGCCCACGCGACGAGAGCTTCGTCTATCGTCCGCACGTTGAGCAGACGACACCGGAAGGGGTGGATGCCGACACCGCCGCCGCAATCGCCTACCTGCGCTCGCCGGAGGGCGGGAGCGTTGAACGGGTCTTCACCGTCGGCTTCTGCTTCGGGGGCAGCAACTCCTGGCGGCAGTCGGCCAGCCAGCCGGGCTTGGCCGGGGCGATCGGCTTCTATGGTGTACCGGCGCGTATTGCCTCTGCGATCCCACAGATGCGAGCGCCGCTGCTGGTACTGGTGGCCGGAGATGACTTCACGCCGACGGTTGAATTCGAGCGCTTCTCGGAACAACTGCGTGAGGCGGGCGTGCCGCACGAAATGCACATCTACCCCGGCGCGCCGCACTCCTTCTTCGACCGCAGCTACACCGAGCACGAAGCAGCGTGCGCCGACGCCTGGCAGCGCATCCTGGCCTTCGTCGGGCAATAGCGGCCCTCATCCCCAATTCCCG
>QEUZ01000253.1 GCA_003577355.1 Chloroflexota bacterium
AGCCGACGGTGCAGGCGAGCAGGCGGCTGCGCTGGAACGCCTGCGCGCGTGCTGGGCCGACGCGCAGGCACGGGCAGGCGAATCGCGCCGGCGGCTGGCGGAGCGCGCGGAGGGAACCGTCCCGTTCAACCCTGCCACCTGGGATGGTCGCCGTCGCCGGTTGCTGTTCCAGACAGTGACACACCTGCCGGCCAGTTTCGCTATCGTGTCACGCGCGCTGATCCGCGAGTTGCAGAAGTTGGGCGTGCAGGTGACGCTTGGGCCGTTGCGGGAGGGGCAGCCCGACTCCGAATGGCCGGCGGTCACCGGCTCCCCGGAACCGCAAGACCGCCTGGGCCTGATCTACGACTATCGCAGCGGCCCGGCTGGGCTGCGCGCCGAGCGGGTAGCGTACTACTACATGTGGCCCACCCGGCTGGTCCCGCACTGGCAAGTTGCGGAGATCAACGCTGCCGCCAGCTTGTTCTACACCCCGAGCCGGGCCAATGCCCTGATCGCCCGCGAGAATGGCGTGCGGACGCCGATTCGTGTGCTGCCGCACGGTGTCGACCCCACTGCGTTCCCGTATCTCGAACGCCGCCGGGACCCCGATGCGCCCTACACCTTTGGCAGTGCGAGCGTCTTCCACGCGGGCAAAGGCATCGATGTCCTGCTGCGGGCCTTTTTGGCCGAGTTCTCCCCCGACGAGCCAGTGCGGCTATTGCTGAAGCACAGTTACGGCCGGCTGGACGTTGAGATACCAGAAGACCCACGCATTGAGCTGCGGCGGAGGTTCCTCGGGCATGAGAACTATCTGGCGTTCTTCGCCGAACTCGACGCTTATGTGCTGCCGACGCGCGGGGAGGGGTTCGCGCTGACCGGCCTGGAGGCGCTCTCGACCGGCCTGCCGCTGATCGCCACCAACTGGAGCGGCCCAGCCGATTATCTCGACCCCTCCGATAGTTTCCCGCTGCGCTTCAGCTTCGTCGATGCCGCTGGAGTGCGGATCAACCGCACCCGCCACTTCGGACTCTGGGCCGAGCCGGATATTACGCACCTGCGCGAGCTGATGCGCTACGTCTATACCCACCGTGCGGAAGCCGCCGACGCCGGACGCCGCGCCGCGCAACGCGTCCAACGCGACTGGACCTGGCGCCGCCCCGCCCAGCAGCTCATCGACGACTTCGACGCCCTCGCGGCAGGAGTCACGCCCGCGAGCGGCGAGTGACGATGAGTGACCAGTGACCAGTGACCAGTGACGAGTGGAGGGTGATGGGTAGCCGGTGACGGCAGGCCGATGTTAGTGCATAGTGGCTGGGGTAGAACGGTTCGAGAGAGCATCGCTCACACCGGACCAACCACTGGTTACTGGTCACTGGTCACTCATCGTCACTCGCTATGGAGGAGCAATGCGCGCTGCGGAGATGCGGTTTGTTTGGGACTACTACTATTGGGCAACCTGGCGGTTGCTCGCTGCGGCGGAAGGGTTGAGCGACGAGGAGTTCACCGCCCCTCGGCCGGGCGGCCACAGCCTGCAGCACCTGTTCGTCCACACCATGTCGGCCGAACGTGGCTGGCGCACTGGGTTCCAGACCGGCGAACGCCCACCCCGCTTGGCGCACGAAGATTTCCCCAGCTTGGCGTCGGTCGTCGAACGCTGGCGAGCAGAGGAAGCGCTAACCAAGGAATTCGTCGCCTCGCTGGATGACGCGGGGCTGGACCGGCCCTTCATCGAAGGGTTGCCGCTCTGGCAGTTCCTCCTGCACGTTGCCAACCATGGCACGCAGCACCGGAGCGAGGCGGCGTTGATCCTCACCGAGCTGGGGCGTTCGCCCGGCGACCTGGACCTGTCGTTCTTTATGCTGCCCAGGAGCCGCTAGGCGGTGCGGGCTTCACCGCGCTACTCCCAGACGAGGGTGTTGCTGGTGTGGCTGGTGATGTAGTCCCAGTCCAGCTCTACCCCTAGGCCCGGCCCTTGCGGCACCGGCACACAGCCGTTGGCGTCGATCGCATCGAGCGCGTCACTGTAACCGACGTAGACCGGTGGGCTCGTCTCCGGCATGTGCGGGTGCACCAGCCCCAGCTCGTAGTAGTTTGTGTTGCGGATCGAGGCCATCAGGTGGCGATGGGCTGGGCCGGGTGCGTGGATCTCTGCATCCAGCCCTAGCCCCTCGGCGGCGTGGGCGATCTTCAGCCCGCCGGTGAGCCCGCCATCGTAGTCGCAGTCGATGCGCATGTAGTCGGTGCCGCCAGCCAGTGCGAAATCGACGTGCGGCTCCAGGGTGCGCACGTGCTCACCCTGCAACAGCGGCGTTTTGAGCTGCCCGCGGAGGCGTGCGTGCGCGAATGCGCTGATCCCGCCATCCTTGTACGGGTCCTCCAGCCAGAAGAAGCTGGCCTCGTCGCAGGCCCGTCCGACGTAGAGCGCATCGGCCCAGGTGGTGTACTCGCAGGCTGGGTCGATCATCAGCGCCATGTCCGGCCCGACTGCAGCGCGCACTGCCAATACGTTGGCTGCCTCCTGGGCGATCGGCGCCTGCCCCCAGCCGTGGATCTTGAACGCCCGGTAGCCCATTTCCTTACACTGCAGCGCGAACTCGGCGAACGCCGCCGGGCTGCTCAGGCCGCCGGGCTGATGGTCGCCGTGATAGGTGCTGGCCTGGGCTGGCAGATGCGTCTTCCAGCCGCCCAGGAGCTGGTAGACCGGCACGCCATAGGCCTTCCCAGCGATATCCCACAGTGCGATGTCGATCGGCCCGAGGCCCATGCGGTCGTGCTTGCGCAGGGCACGCTTGGCATCGTTGTAGATGCGTTCGCGCTGGAACGGGTCGCGGCCGAGCAGGTAGTGCGCCAGCATACCGACCTGCGCCACCGCAACCGGGTTGCCGCCGATGTAGTCGCCGGTGATGCCCAGGCTTGTCTCGACGCTGAACAGGTAATGCGTCAGGCGCCGGGTGTTGCCCGGCTCATAGACCAGGTTGAAGCCGTTGTAGTCGACGCCGGTGTTCTGCATTTCCACCCAGAACTCGGTGACGCGGATGCGCGTGATCCGTGCTGCGGCCACCATACGAGCCAGCCTCCATCGCGAGCTGTTGTGCTGCGTGCCATACCGGTCAGGATGGCGAGATCGTAGCACAGCCGGCGTGCGACAATGCTGGCCGGAGATGCAGGGGAAGGAGCCAGACACAATGCCGGAGATGCGCTACGGGATTGCGCTATCGACCCAACAGAGCACCTGGGCGACGTTCGAGGCGACGGCGCGGTTCGTTGACCAGCTGGGCTACGACACCCTGCTGGCGGATGACCACCTCTACGCCGATATGGGCGCCATCGACCAGCCGAAGCACGAAGCCTGGACGGCTGTCGCCGCACTCGCCCCGATTACCGGGCGGGTGCGCCTGGGCCACTACGTTCTGGCCAACACCTTTCGCAACCCTGGCCTGGTGGTCAAAAGCGCCGTAACGCTCGACCACATCTCCAATGGCCGGGCGATCCTCGGGATCGGCGCGGGCTGGTTCGAAGCAGAGCACCGCGCGTTCGGGCTCGACTTCGGCAGCGGCTTCGGAGAGCGCCTGGACTGGTTGGACGAAGCAGCTGGGATCATGCGCGCGCTGCTGGATGGCGAAACGCTCACCCATGCAGGGCCGCGCTACCGCACCCACGAGCTGAAGATCAACCCACTGCCGGTGCAGAAGCGCCTGCCGATCCTGATCGGCGGAGCAGGGGAGAAGAAGACCCTGCGCAGCGTCGCGCGCTACGCCGATATCTGGCATACCTTCACCCACCCGCTGGAGGATATGCGCCGCAAGGTCGATCTGCTGGAGCAGTACTGCGCCGAGGTGGGGCGCAACCCGGCCGAAATCGAGCGCAGCCTGTCACCGGTCATGCTCATCATCCGCGATGACCCGGCCGAGGCCCGCAAGGCCTACGAAGCCATCGCTGCCTATAACCACGCCGACCCGGCGCCCGCGTTGGCGCGCCGCGAGCCGTTCTTTGGCCCACCCGAATCCATCGCCGAACGCTTGCGCCCGTACCTCGACCTCGGCTTCACCCACATCATCGGCGACTTCTACCCGCCCTTCGACCACGAAACCTTCGAGCGGTTGATTGGCGAGGTTGGGCCATTGTTGGAGTGATGCGTGATGCGTGATGCGGGGGGACTTCCGGTGGAGGTTCACCGGCTGATTCGGTCGCGGTCGCGAGTCACGCTGCATGCTAAGAACCTGATAAACGTGATTTCTGCTTTTGTGACAGACTCCTCATCACGCATCACCAATCACCAATCACCACCAACGCATACACAATCGCAGCGTTGGCGAGGATGGCGAGCGTGCTGGGGTCGATGTTGGCCAGCAGTGCTCCCAGGGTTGCCAGCGCAGCCAGCAGCGCCAGCAGCGAGAGCGCGGTCGGTGGAGTGAGTGTTCCAGGACGCATGTCACGCACCTCATCTCGTCGTTCGCGCGAGCGTTGCGGCATTGCAGCGCCCTGCGGTTTGGCCGGCGGCGTCGACCGGCTTGCGACATCTGCAGCATAGTCATGGCTGTGCTACAGCGCATCGTGCCCGTGGCGGATGCGTTGCCTGGCCCACAGGACAGGCCCGTGTGGACGCATGGCCCGTGTCCGAGCGCGGCGGCAGGACGAGGCTGCGGGCCAATTCGGTATCATTTCGACCCAAGCCCCATGCGACCACACTGGTATGACCGCCGAGGGCCGCGATCCTTACACTGTCCACTCGTTTGACTGACGGGAAGTGTGCGATGCGCTGGACCAGACTCGTTGCGTTGTCGCTTTCGATCGTGCTGGTGGCCCTGTTGGTCGCCTGTGGCGGGGATTCCGACGACCCGACCCCAACGGCGACCAGCGCACCGGCAACCGCAACCAGCCCTCCGCCGCCAGCGTTCAGCCCTACTGTCCCTGCGGCTGCGACTGCCACCGAAGACTCGCAGGCGGGCGCCGGTGGCGGCGCCGGGTCGGGGGGACCCGGTTCCGGCGGCGCTGAGGCGACCGCGACCGTGGCGAGCGCAGGCCCAACCCCGACCCGGCGTCCCGCCACAGTCGTTGCCACGCCGCGACCCATTGCGACCAGGCCACCCCAGCCGACGACCCCAGCACAGCAGGCCACGGCAACGCCGGCGCCGCAGCCGCCGACGCCAACGCTGGAAGAGGGGCAGCTGCTGATTGTTATGGAGGAGGACTTCGAGAGCGGTAGCTCCGACTGGTTCGATGTCGGCACGACACAGTACGGCACGACGCTGGAGATCGTCGCCGGAGCCTATGTCATCACACCACAGCCGGAGAGCTGGCAAACGATCACTGTCAGCCCGGATGATTCGTGGTCCTTTGCCGATGGGCTGATCACCGCAGATTTCTCGATGGAGGGTAATGGTGAGTTCGGCCTGGTTTCACGGCAAATGCAGGATGACAGCGGCGCGTTCTACTTCTACCTCTGCTGGCTCACCCCGAGCGGAGCCGCCGGCTGTAGCGTGTATGCGGACGGTAACTTCACGCTGCTGTTCCGCGTCGATGCCCCGAACCTCTATAAGGAGATCAACACGGTTGTGATGCAGGTGATCGGCACGGAGATCATCTACGAAGTGAACGGCCAGCAGGTTGGCGCGATCGACGATACAACGGTCGATTCCGGTTACTGGGGCTTCTACGTTTGGGGGGATGAAAACACCGCGACAGTGCGGGTGGATTACACCGCCATCGCCGTGCCGTAAGCAGCGCGTAATCCTCCGGCGCTATATCTCAGGAAATGGCGTGCCCCAGCAGCGCGCCACGGTGTCCCTCGCGAGCGCTGGGAGGAGCGTCCCGTTGAACCGCTATGTTGCGCTGCTGTTGGTGTGTGCCACGCTAGCGATTGGGGTGGCTCCTGCTCACGGCGCGCGAGCGGCAGATGCGCCAGCCGGCAACAGCGCCTTCCTGCGCACCTGGGCGCGTACCGACAAGGCGGTAGCCGACCAACGCACCAGCCGCACCTGGATGTGGGGGCCACAGGCCAACACGCCGCTGCTCCTGGAACCGTATCGCGAATCTCCCAATGGCCTACGGGTGGTGCAGTACTTCGACAAGAGCCGCATGGAGATCACCCAGCCAAGCGGCGACCCTGCCACCCCGTGGTATGTCACCAATGGGCTGCTGGCGACCGAGCTGATCACCGGGCGGATGCAGGTCGGGGATGCGTCGTTCCAGCAGCGTGCGCCGGCCGAGGTGAATGTTGCTGGCGACGCGGACGACCCGCATGGGCCGACCTACGCGACCTTCAGCCGGCTGCCGGCTGGCGCCGCGCCCGGCGCGGAAGCGGTCGTCACGCGGGGGTTGCGCCGCGATGGCAGCGTCTTCAACGATGAACGGTTCGCACAATACGCTATTGGCACGACCCACTTCACCGCAGAAACCGGCTACTGGATCGCCACGCCATTCTGGGAGTTCATGAACTCCAGCGGCTTGGTCTACGCCAGTGGGTTCTACAGCACGGCGGCGCTGTTCGAGAACCCGTATTACGCGACCGGCTTCCCGATCAGCGCCGCTTACTGGGCGGCCAGTGCTTCGATCGCCGTTGCCTGACCTACACCCCCGGCAACCCGCCCGGTTTCGCCACCGAAGCGGGTAACGTCGGCCTGCACTACTACCTCTGGCGTTACGCAGCCGAGTCGCCAGTGCTCGCGCCCCCGCCTGAACCGGAACCAGCGCCGGGCATTCCTGCGCAGGTTGCCTGGAGCCACGTGCTGGCGCAGGGGGACGTGCCAGCAGCGCGGCAGGACCATGTGCTGGTTGCCAATGGCGCTGGCACGCGCGTGTATCTGCACGGTGGTCGCTCCGGTGGGACCGTGTTGGGCGATCTCTGGGTGTTCGACAGCGAGATCAACCAGTGGTCGCGCCTGGCGCCAACTGGCCCGGTCCCGGCGGCACGGTTCGGGCACAACGCCGTCTACGACCCGGCTGGCCAGCGGCTATTGCTCTTCGGCGGGCAAGCCACGAGCGGCTTCCTTAGCGACATTTGGGCCTATGTCATCGCCGAGAACCGCTGGGAGCAGCTCGCACCCAACGGCAGCGGCCCGCTGGACCGCTACGGGGCCGGGGGTGGCTTCGACCCTGCCAGCGGCAGCTTCTACCTGACCCACGGCTTCACCAGCGCCGGGCGCTTCGACGACACCTGGCGGTATGCACAGGAACAGGGCTGGCAGCAGTTCGCGGTGAGCGGGGAACGGCCGGAGGCACGCTGCCTGCTGCGTAGCGTCTTCGACCCCCAGGGCAACCGCTTGTTGCTGTTCGGCGGGCAGTCCAACACCGCTGGGTTCCTCGGCGACCTCTGGGCCTTCGACCTCGCGACGGACACCTGGCGTCGCATCACCAGCCCCGGCCCGAGCGCCCGCAACCTCTACTCCTGGAATCTCCGGGGCGACACCGGGCAGGCATACCTGTTCGGCGGCGCGACCCCCGCCGGGGCCGACAACAGCCTCTGGGTGTTCAACCTGCAGACCGATGCATGGAGCGAGGTCACACCAACCGGCAGCCCGCCGCCGGGCCGCAGCGGCCACGATGCCGTCTGGCTGGAGAGCCGGCAGGCGTTGTTCGTGTTCGGCGGCACGGTCGCCGGCAGCGAGCGCAACGACATCTGGCTGGCGAGCTTCCCCTAACGTACAACCCCGGAAGCCAACATGCGGCGATAATCAGCCGGCATACGCTGGCGCGTTGCATTCCGCGGGCGAACGAAGGGACGCGAGCATGTCGAGCACCACAGCTTCTGGATCCCTGGCCGGCAGAGTCGCATTGGTCACCGGCGCTGCCTCCGGCATTGGCCGGGCGGCAGCATTGGCCTACGCCGCTGCCGGCGCATCCGTCATGGTCGCTGATGTTGATGTGGCCGGTGGGGATGAAACCGTCGCCCTGATCGGCGAGGACGGCGGGCAGGCGGCGTTCCTGCGCACCGACGTGTCGCAGGAGCGCGACGTTGCCGCGTTGGTCGCCGAGACGCTGGCGCGCTTCGGCCGGCTGGACTGCGCGTTCAACAACGCCGGCATCGAGGGGCGCAAGACGGCGTACCTGGACTTCCCGCTCGACGAGTTCGACCGTATCTTCGCTATCAACACACGCGGGGTCTGGATCTGCATGCAGCACGAGATCCCAGCAATGCTGCGCAGCGGCGGGGGTGCGATCGTCAACAACGCCTCGATCGCCGGGTTGCGCGGCGCCGCCGACCTGCCGGCCTACAGCGCCAGCAAACACGCTGTCGTCGGCATGACCCGTTCCGTGGCCAAGAACCAGGCGCGGAACAACATCCGGGTCAACGCCGTCTGCCCCGGCATCATCGACACGCCGATGATGGACCGTATCGTCGCCGAGGTGTTCACCCGCGAGGCGGCGACGGTGATGCAACCAATCGGCCGCATGGGCGCCCCGGCCGAAGTCGCCGCTGCCGTCGTCTGGCTCAGCAGCGACGCCGCCTCGCTCGTGACAGGCATCGCCATGCCGGTCGACGGTGGCGCGACGGGGTAAATCAGCACTTCCGTTACCCTCACAAGCACATAGAAACAGCGCATTATGTCGGCGCTGTGATGAAAGCATGCACTCGGCCCCGCGCCACTGCTCCGTTGGAATACATGGAACGTGCACTTAGTGAAATACTGAGTGAGGATTGAATTTGTCCTTGTTACGGTCTTGGTTGCGACGGGGCCGAGTCGCTTCCGTCTACTGAGGTCACGAAGGACGCTCGATGCATTGATAGATCGTCACCGAGGTCCCGCGCTGGGTGCTGCCTGACTCGGGTGTCCTGGAACACCCAGCGCGGTAGTGGAGAGTCGAGTTGCGCGTTGCCGTTGGCGTAACGGGTGGCGCTGTTGCTCCACGGGCGGATGCTTGCGCACCCACGCACGCCCTGTCTCCATCCCCATAATACGCGGATGGTGGCGGCCTACAAGCAACTTCTCCGGCTGAGACAGGGCTATGTCAAAGTCGTCTGATGTTGTTGTCCAGAAGCGTTACGTCCGCGTGAACACGTTCTCGACAGTCATCCCGAGCGCCAGTCGAGGGATCT